>CAMFQH010000036.1:0-11358 GCA_945980025.1 uncultured Lactobacillus sp. | reverse complement strand
GTGTCTCCTCGCTGGGGGATCTGGTTATTGATTTTAGGTCTGTTATTCGCAGTTGAGCTTTTTGTTGAAACGATCGGATTATTAGGCGAAAAATATAAACCACTTCTGCATTTTCTTCAACACACTATTAATAAAATGGAACGTGCAGATCCTGAAGTAAAAGTGAGACGATTAAATAAAAGGAATACAAATAAAAAAGATTTACGTTAAAACAGCGTAAATCTTTTTTATTGTTCATGGAAATTTAAATTAGTAACAGGAATTTCATTAAATCTTTGGTCTATTTTCTTGAAATCTACTTTTCCCGATAATAAATTAATTAGATCCTCTTCAACTTGAGTAATTTGATCTAGATCTAGAAAAATTTGGATTGTTACATCAGTCGTATATATTTGATTAGCAATGAGAATTTTATTTTCATTTAAGTAGTGATTAATCTCATCCAGTCGATTATATGGAATTATAAATTCAATTAATTGCTGCATGACGCACTTTACAACACCAATATTTTGAGCAGCTTCAGTTATGGAATTTGAATAAGCGCGGATTAATCCACCAGCACCCAATTTAATACCACCAAAATATCTGGTGACTACAGCAGTCACATCTTTTAATTTCATTAATTGAAGAGCTTTTAGTTCAGGGATGCCTGCTGTTCCGGAAGGTTCACCATTATCACTGGCCTTAACTTGATTATCATTTAATCCTAAAGTATAAGCATATGTATTGTGAGTGGCATCGTGATATTTTTTAGAAATTTGCTCAATAAATGTTTGGGCTTCTTCCACTGTTTTAGTACGAGCTAACGAGCAGATGAATCTACTTTTTTTGATAACTATCTCATGTTGACCAGATTTACTGATTGTTAGATAGCTTAATTGCTTTGATGACAAAAAATCGCCTCCAATTGCGTAATTAATATAGGGTGATATTGATGAGTGAATTAAAAGGACGACAATGAATAGATAGTCAAAATAACCATAACATAAATAGTAAAACGACAAAAGTTCCTGCAATGATAAATGGTTTATGCCAACGATGTAACACTAAAGCAGATGCAACATTACCTAATGGATATTTATATTGCCGAGAATGTATTGGAGTTGGAAGAATAAGTGAAGAGAAGAATTTAGAAAGAAACATTGAAAAAAGTACTTATCCTAAAATAGTTACTCCACTAAGTTGGCAGGGAAAATTAACTGATCAACAGGAGTTGATTTCTAATGAGTTAGTTAATTCCTTTAAAGAACGACGAAATCATTTAATTCATGCAGTAACTGGAGCCGGTAAGACAGAGATGCTTTTTAAAGTAGTAGAAGAAGTTTTAAAAAATGGTTTCCGAATAGCAATTGCTACGCCTCGAATTGACGTAGTTGATGAATTATTTCCCCGCTTTCAAGCAGCATTTGAAAATGTGGAAATTGGAAAATACCATGGACGTGAATACCATGATGCAAAAGATGAGCAATTTGTCATATGCACAACACATCAACTTTTAAAATTTTACCGGGCTTTTGATTTGATTGTGATTGATGAAGTAGACTCTTTTCCCTTTTATGAAAATAAAATGCTTCATTTTGCAGCTAAAAATGCTGTAAAAGAAAAGGGATGTACATTTTTTCTAACTGCGACTCCAGATAAAAAATTGCTAAAACAGGCCAAAGGTAAGGCAATTAATTATTCTTTGCTGAAGAGAAGATTTCATAAAGGATTACTACCTGTACCAAAAGAAAAATATTTCTTTAAACCTTTTATTTCTAATAAAGGAAAAGTTCATCCTGCTCTGATTAAACAGATTAGGAAAATTATAGATATGAACAAACCTCTTCTGGTATTTGTTCCGAGAATCAAAGATTTGCCCATATATAAAAAACATTTGACTGCTGTTTTTAAAGAGAAAAAGATTGTAAGTGTATATGCGGGTGACAAAGAAAGGCAAAGTAAAGTCGCTAGATTTCGTAATCAAGAAATTGATATTTTACTAACAACAACGATTTTAGAACGAGGAGTAACTTTTAAACATGTTCAAGTAATTGTAATTGCGGCAGATGACCCAATTTACAATACTCCAAGTCTAGTTCAGATTGCCGGTCGAGTAGGAAGAAGTGCTGATGATAGAGATGGACTAGTTTTATTTTGTTATCACAAATATACGAAAAATATCCGACAAGCGATGAAACAGATTAGGATGATGAATAAGTGAATAATTGTTTATTGTGTCACTCCTCTTTTCGCAGAGAGATAAACTATGAGAAATTGTTTTTATTTGTTAAGTACAAGGAAAGATATACTTGTTCTGAATGTCTAAAAAAGTTTGTTAAAAAGAAAGGAAAAATATGTTCAGGTTGTAATAAAGAAATAGATACGAAAGGACTATGTAATGATTGTCTACAGTGGAAGCGGAAATATGCAGGCAATTTGTTAGATAATCGTTCTTTATATCAATATAATGATACTTTCCATGATGTTATGGTGCAGTACAAAAGATATGGAGATTATATTTTGTGTCATGTCCTAGCTGAATTAATTGATCAGTTACCAGCAGCTGACTATTATGTTCCCGTTCCGAGCTCGCCCAGTCATCTAGAAAAAAGAGGATTTGATACAATTTATGCTATTTATCAAAAGTTAGTTCCTTTAACGAAATTATTAGTTAAGTCAGATACGGAGAAAGCTCAGGGAGAAAAGAATAGGGAAGAACGGTTATTGACTAAGCAAACCTTTTCGGCTATCGATAATAAAAATATTAGTGGAAAAATTTTATTATTAGATGATATTTATACAACTGGTCGAACGTTATATCATGCACGAGATGCTCTTTTAGAAGTTTACCCTAATTGTAAAATAAATAGTTTTACAATTAGCAGATAAATCATTAGTAAAACCGCTTACAATTTGTTATACTATAAGTGTAAAGAAAAACGTCATAAGACGTTGGAAGGAGAATCTACAATGTTAAAATACAATGTTCGTGGAGAAAATGTCGAAGTTACTGATGCCTTAAGAGATTATGTTCAAAAGAGATTGAATAAGCTCGAAAAGTACTTCGAAATCAATTCTGATGTAATTGCTCATATCAATTTAAAGGTTTATCCAGATCACACTGCTAAGGTGGAAGTAACAATCCCACTTCCATACTTAGTTTTACGTGCAGAAGACACAACTGATGATATGTACAAGAGTATTGACTTTGTTTCTGAAAAACTAGAACGTCAAATCAGAAAATACAAGACTCGTATTAACAGAAAGAGTCGTGAGAAGGGCTTAAAAGATTTCTTCTATGAAGACTTAGAAGAAGAAAAGAAAGCACCTAAAGAATTTGATATTGTTCGTAACAAGCATTTGGATTTAAAGCCAATGAGTGCAGAAGAAGCCGTTTTACAAATGGACTTGTTGGGTCATGATTTCTTTGTTTTTGAAGATGCAGATACAAATGGAACAAGCATTGTATACCGCAGAAATGATGGTCGTTATGGCTTGATTGAAACTAACGAATAATTAAAACAATCTTATAAATTAAGAGTCTCTTGAGCAGCGATAAGCTTAAGAGGCTTTTTCTTGCAATAGTAGGTTTCTCATTTTTACAAATTAATGTTAAAATTACATAGTATTATTTTAGATTTGTGCACAAAATTTAAATTTAAGGACCGATTAAATGGCTAATATTCTTAAAAAAATTTACGATAACGATAGAAGAGAATTAAAGAAATTTGAAAAATTAGCAACTAAGGTAGAATCTTTAGGAGACGAGTACGAAAAATTATCTGATGAGCAGCTCCAAGCAAAGACACCAGAATTCCGTAAGCGTTTAAAAAATGGTGAAACGTTAGACGATATTCTACCAGAAGCATTTGCTACAGCACGTGAAGGTGCAAAAAGAGTTTTAGGATTATATCCTTTCCGTGTTCAAATTATTGGTGGTATTGCACTTCATTACGGTAATATCGCAGAAATGATGACTGGAGAAGGTAAGACCTTAACTGCTACTTTGCCAGTTTATTTAAATGCTCTAACGGGGAAAGGTGTTCATGTGGTAACAGTTAATGAATACCTATCTAGCCGTGACGAAAGCGAAATGGGGCAATTATATAAATGGCTCGGTTTATCTGTAGGGTTAAACCTTAATTCAATGTCTGCAGATGAAAAGAGAGATGCTTATAACTGTGACGTTACTTATTCAACAAACTCAGAATTAGGATTTGATTATTTAAGAGACAATATGGTTGTCTACAAAGATCAAATGGTTCAACGTCCACTTAACTATGCAATTATCGATGAGGTTGACTCAATTTTAATTGATGAAGCTAGAACACCGTTAATTATTTCTGGACAAGCAGAGCAAGCAAACAGTGAATATATTCGTGCTGATCGTTTTGTTAAAACTTTAGTTGAAGATAAAAGTGATGACGATGTAGATGATGATGAAGACCATGGTGACTACAAGATTGATTGGCCAACTAAAACAATTAATTTGACCAATCAAGGAATCAAAAAAGCTTGTGAACACTTTGGTTTGAAGAACTTGTATGACATTGATAACCAAGTCTTAGTTCACCATATTGATCAAGCTTTAAGAGCTAACTACATTATGTTGAAAGACATTGATTATGTGGTTCAAAATGGCGAAGTTATGATTGTTGATTCTTTCACTGGACGTGTAATGGAAGGCCGTCGTTATTCTGATGGACTTCACCAGGCTATTGAAGCAAAAGAAGGGGTTAAGATTCAAGAAGAGTCTAAAACTCAAGCAACCATTACTTACCAGAACTTCTTTAGAATGTATAAAAAGCTGGCAGGTATGACAGGTACAGCGAAGACGGAAGAAGAAGAATTTCGTGAAATCTATAACATGGAAGTAATCACTATTCCAACTAACCGTCCAATTGCTCGTAAAGACTTACCGGATATTTTATATCCAACCTTAGATTCTAAATTTGAAGCTGTAGTAAAGGAAATTAAGGAGCGTCACGCCAAAGGACAACCGGTATTGGTTGGTACTGTTGCTATTGAAAGTTCTGAACGTTTAAGCCAAATGCTTAACCAAGCAGGTATTCCACATGCAGTTTTGAATGCGAAAAACCATGCTAAAGAAGCAGAGATCATTATGAATGCTGGCCAAAGAGGAGCAGTTACAATTGCTACTAACATGGCTGGTCGTGGTACTGATATTAAATTAGGACCCGGTGTTAAAGAATTAGGCGGTTTAGCTGTTATTGGTACTGAACGTCACGAGTCTCGTCGTATTGATAATCAGCTTCGTGGTAGATCCGGTCGTCAAGGTGATCCTGGTGTAACAAGATTTTATCTTTCTCTAGAAGACGATTTGATGAAGCGTTTTGGTGGCGATCGAGTAAAATTATTCCTTGATCGAATATCTGATAATGATGATGATAAAGTCATTGAATCACGTATGATTACTAAGCAAGTTGAATCAGCTCAAAAGCGTGTTGAAGGTAACAACTACGATACTCGTAAGCAAACTTTGCAATACGATGATGTTATGCGTACACAACGTGAAATTATTTACGGGGAAAGAATGCAAGTTATTTCTGAAGAAAAATCATTGAAACCTGTTTTAATGCCAATGATTAAACGGACTATTGATCATCAAATTGATATGTACACCCAAGGTGATAAAAAAGATTGGCGTAATGATCAAATAAGAGACTTCATTTCCTCTGCCATTACTGATGAAGAAACTACTAAAAAGCTTAATATGAAGCACTTAAGCGCGGAAGAACTTAAGAAGAGACTTTATCAAATTGCAGAAGACAATTATGCTGAAAAAGAAAAGCAACTTGCTGATCCTGAACAAATGTTAGAATTTGAAAAAGTTGTTATCTTACGTGTTGTAGATGAACGTTGGACTGATCATATTGATGCCATGGATCAATTACGACAATCTATTAGTCTAAGAGGATATGGACAATTAAATCCATTAGTTGAATATCAAGAAGCTGGCTATAGAATG
Source organism: uncultured Lactobacillus sp. (assembly GCA_945980025.1). Classification (GTDB taxonomy): domain Bacteria; phylum Bacillota; class Bacilli; order Lactobacillales; family Lactobacillaceae; genus Lactobacillus. Next base: position 5,387 of record CAMFQH010000036.1, on the reverse strand, counting down.
TTTGAGGAAATGATCAGTAATATCGAATTTGATGCCACCCGTCTATTTATGAAGGCTCAAATAAGACAAAACATTAGTCGATAAAAACAAAGGGAGGCAGATAATGTCTCTCTTTTTTGCTATTATTAAAGTAAAAATTAATTTTGTAATGTGAGGAAAATAAAAATGGAGATTAGTGAAATTCAAGCAGAATTAAATGATCTTAGTCCTAAATTAGAGCATTTCAGGAGGTCTCTTTGACTTCGATTCATTGAATGAGGGTATTGCGATTAATGAGCAAAAAATGGCAGAACCTGGTTTTTGGGATAACCAAGAGCAGGCTCAGAGTTTAATTAATGATACTAATCGAATGAAGGAAAAAAGTGAAAACTTTAAGCAACTTGAAGCAAAATTCGATGATGCTCAAACTGCTTTAGAGTTACTTAAAGCAGATCCAGATCCTGAATTGAGTGAAGAATTATCTGAAGAAATGGTGTCATTATCACAAAGTTTTCATGATTATGAATTATCATTATTGTTATCAGATAAGTATGATCAACATAATGCTTTAATGGAAATCCATCCCGGTGCTGGTGGTACTGAGGCTATGGATTGGGCTGATATGCTTTTAAGAATGTATCAACGCTATGCAGCTAGTCATGATTTGAAATTTGAAATTGAAGATTATGAACCTGGTGAAGAAGCTGGTGTTAAAAGTGTAAGCATCCGGATTCAAGGAAAAAATGCTTTTGGATTACTTAAATCTGAAAATGGTGTGCATAGATTAGTAAGAATATCTCCTTTTGATTCGGCAAAAAGACGGCATACATCTTTTGCTTCTGTAGAAGTAATACCAGAGATTGATCAAAGTATTGAGGTTGATATTAATCCAGATGATTTAAGAATTGACGTTTATCGTTCAAGTGGTGCTGGAGGTCAGCATATTAATAAGACTTCTAGTGCAGTTCGAATTACCCACTTACCTACCGGTATTGTTACCTCATCGCAGGCTCAGCGATCCCAATTGCAAAATAGAGAAACTGCAATGAATATGTTACGGGCAAAGTTATTCCAGCTAGAAGAAGAGAAGAAAAGAAAGCAGACAGAAGAACTTAAAGGTAATCAAAAAGAAATTGGCTTTGGTTCTCAAATTCGCTCTTATGTTTTTCATCCTTACAATATGGTAAAAGATCATCGGACTAATTTTGAAAGCAGTGATGTAAATGGTGTAATGGATGGAAAATTAGATAATTTTATTTATGCTTATTTACAGTGGCTATTGAGCCAAAAAAATCCGAATTAAAGTTTAAGGAAAAGATCTATGGGATTTGTAACTATTTTAATATTGGTATTAGCTGCTTTAGTGATTTTAAGTATTTTATTTTCAATATTTAAATTCTTTATTGGCTTGTTACCTGTTGCTATAATTGTTGCTTTGATTATTTGGCTACTGGCTAAGTTTTCTGGTAACAAAAAAGATACAGAAAAAACTGATAGCCATAATCCAGTGCAGCCATCCACTAATAATCAAAAGCGAAAGAAAGCACGAAATGTTTCAGTCAAAGATGTAGAAGATAAAGAGGATAACAAAAATGGTTGAAGCAGTTAAAGTCAGTGAATTAGTAAAATATCTCCCTTCACTTAGAGTGGTTGAAGGAAAGGAATATCTGGATCAAAAGTTAATTGATACTTCTGATATTTCACGTCCAGGTTTAGAATTAACAGGTTATTTTGATTTCTATCCTAAAAATAGAATTCAATTGCTAGGAAGAACAGAAATTTCTTATAGTGCACGACTAGATCATGATTTGCGTGAGCGAGTATTTACCAAAATGGCAACTCCAGAAACGCCTTGTTTCATTGTGTCCCGAGGTTTACCAATTCCTTCAGAGATGCTTGAAGCAGCTGAGAAAGAAAATATACCTGTTCTCTCCAGTAATATGGCTACAACACATTTATCGAGTGTCATTACTCAATTTCTAGATGAAAAACTTGCACCTCGAAAGAGTATTCACGGTGTTTTAGTAGAAATCTATGGAATGGGTGTATTGATCATTGGAAATTCTGGTGTTGGTAAGTCAGAAACAGCCCTAGACTTAGTTAAACGAGGACACCGTTTAATTGCGGATGATCGAGTTGATGTTTACCAAAAAGATGATAAGACTGTAGTGGGAGAAGCTCCTAAGATCTTAAAGCATTTAATGGAGATTCGCGGAATTGGAATTATTGATGTGATGAATCTTTTTGGTGCTGGAGCAGTTAAAGACAGTACTGAAATTCAATTGATAATTTGTTTGCAAAATTGGGATCCAAAAGCCAATTATGATCGCTTAGGGTTTAATGAAAAGACGCGTGAGATTTTTGAAGTAGATGTGCCTCAAGTAACTGTTCCAGTTAAAGTCGGACGCAATTTAGCTATTATTATTGAAGTAGCCGCTATGAACTTCAGAGCTAAGAAAATGGGCTATGATGCTAGCCAAAAATTTGAACAAAATCTAACTGAATTAATTTCAGACAATTCTAAAAAAGACGAGGGTGAAAGCAGGAAATGAGTTTAGCCTTAAATCCTGTAGCTTTTAATCTGGGCCCGCTTCAAGTTAAGTGGTACGGTATTTTAATGGCTACGGGAGTTTTAGTAGCAACTTTAATGGCAATTAATGAAGGAAAGAAAAGGCATATTATGCCTGATGACTTCATTGACTTCCTCCTTTGGGCAGTTCCGATTGGTTTTATTGGAGCTCGAATATATTATGTAGTTTTTGAATGGGGCTATTTTTCTCAACATCCCGACCAAATAATTGCTATTTGGAATGGTGGGATTGCTATTTATGGTGGTTTGATCGCTGGACTAATAGTGTTGTTAATTTTTTGTCATCAACGAATGCTACCGCCATTTCTAATGCTTGATATCATAGCTCCAGGTGTAATGGCTGCCCAGGTAATTGCTCGGTGGGGTAATTTTATGAATCAAGAAGCGCATGGTGCTAAAACCACTTTATCCTTTCTAGAAAGTCTACATTTGCCACATTTCATTATTCAGCAAATGTATATTAATGGTTCATATTACCAACCGACTTATTTGTATGAGTCGACATTAAATTTGATTGGCTTAATTTTGATTTTAAGTTTACGTCATAGAAAACATCTTTTTAAGCGTGGAGAAATATTTTTAAGTTATGTAATTTGGTATTCCACTGTTCGTTTCTTTGTTGAAGGGATGAGAACGGATAGTTTATACATTGCTAATACAATTAGAGTTTCACAAGCATTGAGCTTGATTTTGTTTTTTGGCGCAATTATTCTTTGGATTTATCGTCGTAAAGTTGTAAAGCCAAAGTGGTATTTAGCTGGCAGCGGTTTAAAATACCCGTATAATAGAGATTGAAAGAAATAATTTTTTATAGAAAGTTTGAGTAAAAAAATGGCAAAGATTGCAGTTTTAGGTAATGGTTCATGGGGTTCTGTTCTTGGTTCAATGTTAGCTGATAACGGAAATGATGTAGTATTATATGGAAACATTGATAGTGTTAACCAAGAAATTAATGAACATCATACTAATACTCACTACATGAAAAATTGGAAACTTAATCCGAATGTGCCCGCTACTGGAGATTTAGAAAAAGCATTGGATGGTGCCGAAATTGTTTTATTTGTTTTACCAACTAAAGCAGTTCGTATTGTTGCTAAAAATGTACGTAAAATATTAGATAAAACTGGCGCTACTCCTTTATTGGTAACTGCAACTAAAGGAATTGAACCAGGAAGTAAAAAACTAATTTCAGATATTTTAACTGAGGAAGTTTATCCAAATAATAGTGAAAAAATAGTAGCTATTTCAGGCCCTAGTCATGCTGAAAATGTTGCTCAAAAGGATTTAACTGCAATTGCTTGTGCATCTACTAGTGAAGAAAATGCTAAGAGAGTACAAAAGATATTTTCAAATAACTATGTCCGTTTCTACACTAATGATGATTTAGTGGGAGTTGAAGTAGGTGGAGCAGTGAAAAATGTTATTGCAATCGCTGCAGGTATCCTAGTTGGTAAAGGATATGGTGATGATGCAAAAGCTGCTTTAATGACTAGAGGCTTAGCTGAAATTACTCGTTTAGGAGTTAAATACTTCGGCGCAAAACCAATGACTTTTTCAGGTCTTTCAGGAATTGGTGATTTAATTGTAACAGCAACTTCTCAAAATTCTCGTAATTGGCGTGCAGGTAAGCAAATTGGAGAAGGAAAGAGTCTTGATTATGTTTTAGACCATATGGGCCAAGTTGTTGAAGGTGCTACGACTGTTAAGGCAGTACATGAATTAGCAGAAGAAAAGAATATTGATATGCCAATTAGTGAAGCTATTTACCGTGTTTTATATGAAAATGCCGATGTAGATCAAGAAATTAAGACAATGATGGGAAGAAATCCTAAGCCAGAAATTCAACTATAAGCAAAAAGATTGCAATTTTTATTTGTTCATAGTAATATATACTTACAAAAAGTAAGAATAGAGGTGAGAATATGGCTGAGAAAAAAAACTACGATGTAATTGTAATTGGAGCAGGACCTGGTGGTTTAACTGCTGCTTTATATGCCGCTCGAGCTAATTTGAAAGTAGTTATTTTGGATCGTGGTATTTATGGCGGCCAAATGAATAATACTGCTGGCATTGATAATTATCCTGGCTTTGTTGATATTCAAGGACCTGAATTAGGCGAAAAAATGTATCAAACGGCTACAAATGCTGGAGCTGAATTTGCTTATGGCGATGTACAAAGTATTATCCAAGATGGCAATAAAAAGATCGTTAAAACTGATTCAGGTGAATACGAAGCTGGTGCGGTCGTTATTGCTACTGGTGCAGTTCATAAGCATCTTGGAGTTCCTGGCGAAGAAGAATATGCTGGAAAAGGCGTATCATATTGTGCTGTTTGTGACGCCGCTTTCTTTAGAGATGAAGATGTTGCTGTAATTGGTGGCGGAGATTCAGCTATTCAAGAGGGGCTATATTTGGCACAGTCTGCTAAGTCAGTCACTGTTATCCATCGGCGTGATCAACTTCGTGCGAAAGCTGAATTACAAAAGAAAGCTTTCGAAAATGATAAGATGAAGTTTATCTGGAATGCTCAAACTGAAGAAATTGTCGGAGATGGCAATAAAGTAACTGGTGTGAAATATAAGGATAAAGAAACTGGTGAAGAAAAAGAAATTAAAGTAGCTGGTGTATTTATTTATGTTGGTATTCAACCACAAACAGATGCTTTTAGAGATTTAGGCATTACTGATGACCAAGGTTGGATCCTAACGGATGATCATATGCGTACTAAAGTTGATGGGATCTTTGCTTTGGGTGATGTTCGAGCAAAAGAACTTCGTCAAATTGCAACTGCTGTCGGTGAAGGAAGTATTGCTGGTCA
>CAMFQH010000035.1:0-11454 GCA_945980025.1 uncultured Lactobacillus sp. | reverse complement strand
GCTTACTTAACGATGACTGTATTTGCTAGACAAATGGTTTCTTTAATGGTTCATCATCCCTGGACGATGTGGCTTTTATTATTAATTCCGATTGTTCTAACATTTGCAATTAATTTTCAGGCAACAAGAAATCCAGTAGCAAGTTTTATTTTATTGATGATTACAGCGATTGTTTATGGAGTAACTTTTGCTTTTATTGCAGGCACATATACCGGACAAGATATTGCTTCTGCTTTTATCGCATCTGCAACGGTCTTCGTTGTAATGGCCATTTTAGGTACAGTTACTAAGAAAGATTTGAGTAGGTGGGGTTCATATGCTTCGGCCGCATTAATTGGATTAATTGTAGCTATGTTGATCAACATGTTTTTAAAGAGTTCAGCAGCTAATTACATCTTTTCATTTATTGCAGTTATTATCTTCACTGTTTTAACTGCTTGGGATGCACAAAGAATGAAGAACATCTATTTACAATTTGGTGGTGAAGTTTCTACGAATGGATTAGCCGTTATGGGAGCTCTTCAGTTATATCTAGACTTTGTTAACCTATTTTTGCAATTCTTAACTATTTTTGGCTCAAATGATAATAATAATTAAAAACAGTGTTTATTATTGTATTTATTGCATTGTTTAGGCGTCTTCCAAATACCAGATCATGAAAAAGCAAGACAAACAGTAGAGATGGCGTTAGCAAACGGTTATCGCATGATTGATACTGCAGAAGTATATGAAAATCAAATTGCTGTAGGTGAAGCAATTGCAGAAAGTGCAGTTAATAGAGACGATATTTTCTTAACTACAAAAATTTGGGTTTCAAACATGTCATTTGAAAAAGCTACTAAAGCAATTGATCATGACTTAAAAGAATTAGGAACTGATTATTTAGACTTAGTATTACTTCACCAACCATATGGCGATACATTCGGCGCTTGGAACGCTTTAGCTGCTGCTAAGCGCGCTGGTAAAGTTCGTTCAATTGGTTTATCAAACTTTTATCCTGATCAATACATGAATTTAGAGCTTGCTCATGAAGATAAGCCAGCAATTAACCAAATTGAAATTAATCCATGGTTCCAACAAACAAACGATGTCAAATTCTTCCAAGGCCGAGATGTAGCAGTAGAAGCTTGGGCTCAATTTGCAGAAGGAAAACATGATATTTTCAATAACAAGACATTGAAAGAAATTGCTGAAGCTCACCACAAGACCACTGCTCAAGTTATTTTGCGTTGGCTTACCCAACAAGATATTGTTGTTATTCCAAAATCTGTTCATGAAAAACGTCAAAAAGAAAATCTTGATATTTTTGACTTTGAATTAACTAAGGATGAAATGGATAAGATCAAAGGATTAGATAAGGGCGTAAGTCAATTCTTTGACCACCGTGACCCAGCAGTAATTGATGATATTTTCGGCGAAAGTCTAAAGCAATTACGTGATTCAGAATAGCCAGTGATATTAATCTAATAGAAATAGATAGAAGCATGATTTATGTTTCTATCTATTTTTTATTCACTATAATCTTAATCCCAAATATGATATTTTAAAGATAATCAAAACCATAAGAAAGTAAGGTGTAAGAAATGGAAGAAAATACTAAAAATATGCTAGCAGGATTACCTTATCGTCCCGACACAGAAGAGTTAAGAGCTATTTCGACAAAGGCGCATCGCTTAAGCCGTGATTATAATCAAACAGCAGATGAAGATAAGGAAGTAAGAAAAGCAATTATCGATAATTTATTTCCAGATCATGGAGAAGGAGTTTACCTGCAAGGACCAATTGAAGTAGATTACGGTAAATTTACAAAATTAGGTAAAAACTTTTATGCTAACTTTAATTTGACTATTCTAGATACTTGTCCAGTTACTATTGGCGACAATGTAATGTGTGGTCCTAATACTTCATTAGTAACACCGCTGCATCCCTTATTGCCAGAGCAAAGAAATGCGCGCTTGCAAGCAGATGGTAAAGTAGCAGATATCGAATATGGCGCACCAATTACAATTGGTGATAATTGCTGGTTAGCTAGTAATGTAACTGTTTGTCCAGGAGTAACGATTGGAAACAACTGCGTTATTGGAGCTGGCAGCGTAGTTACAAAAGATATTCCAGACAACTCTTTAGTTTTGGGGGTTCCAGGCCGAGTAGTTAGAAAAATCACTGAGAAAGACCGCCTAGATACTTATCCATATTAATTAGGTGCTAAAATTGCATCTTGCGAACGTTTGTTCAAATAAAGTATAATATTTATGAAAAAAGACTGTTGAGGATTTTACCTAAACAGTCTTTTGTTCTGATTATTTATTTTTAGCATTCTTTTTTAGCAATCCATGAGACTTTTTGTACCAATACCATAGTCCAAAAGGAACGATATTTTCTTCATGATTAATTAGGCGCTTGATATTGGAGCGGTGTCTTACAAAGAGCAAGATCATCATAGTTCCTGTAATGATTGTAAGAAAGATATCATGAAACCAGAAGGAACAAATGAAGATGATAACTATTGAAACCAAGCTTGATAAACTTACATATGAGGTAATAAATAGCATTGGTAAAAATACGAGGGCACATAGTCCAAAGAATTTTAAATTATAGCCAAGAAAGACGCCGGCGCTAGTTGCTACCGCTTTTCCTCCCTTAAACTTTAGAAAGATGGAAAAGGTGTGACCTAAAATGGCACAGACACCAGCAATTAGTAATAAATATTTTGGTCCCTTTAGATGGAAAATTAATGGTAAATCTGTTGCAAGTGTCCCTTTTAATACATCAATGACTAAAACTGCACTGCCTGCTACAGGTCCCATTACTCTGAACGAGTTGGTTGTACCAATATTTCCTGATCCAAAATTTCTTATATCTTCATGAAAAAATATCTTTCCGACTAACACACCTGTGGGAAAGGATCCAATCAAGTATGCTAAAATAAAAATTAGTAAATAATTCAACGTAGACATTCACTTTTCAACCCCATTTAAAATCTAAAGCTATTTTAACAAAGATTATAATAGCTGTGGGGTTGATTTTGATTGTCTGTTAAAAATGGAGGCATTTATTTGGCTAAAGCAAATAAAACTACCAGTTCATATGATGATTCTTCGATTCAGATTCTTCATGGACTAGAGGCAGTAAGAAAACGTCCAGGAATGTATATCGGTTCAACTGATCGGCATGGGCTAAATCACTTGATTTATGAAATCGTTGATAACTCAGTTGACGAAGCAATGGCTGGTTATGGTAAAGAAATCAATGTAACTATTCATAAAGATAACTCAGTTACGGTTCAAGATTTTGGACGTGGAATGCCAACAGGAATGCATGAATCAGGAATTCCAACTATTGAAGTTATCCTTACTGTGTTACATGCAGGTGGTAAGTTTACCGAAAAGAATTATCAAACTTCTGGTGGTTTACATGGAGTAGGTTCTTCTGTTGTAAATGCACTATCTTCTTACTTAAAAGTAAGAGTAGTCAGAGATGGTCAAGCATATGAAGAAGAATTTGAAAATGGTGGTCATCCAATTGGTACGCTTAAGCATTTAGGCAAGACTAAGGATAAAAATGGTACTACTATTACTTTTAAACCAGATCCAACTATTTTTTCTACTACCACATATAATTACGAAACTATTCAAGAACGAATTCGTGAGTCAGCTTTTCTATTAAAGGGTGTTAAGTTCACACTAACTGATGAACGAGAACCAGAACATCATGATGAGTTTCTATATGAAGATGGAATTAAGTCATTTGTATCTTATTTAAACGAAGACAAAGATACAATGGGAGATGTTTTTTACTTTTCTGGTAAACAAAATGGAATTGAAGTTGAATTTTCAGGCCAATACAATGATGGATATTCCGAAAACTTTGTTTCATTTGTAAATAATGTTCGTACAGCTGATGGTGGTAGTCATGAAGCTGGGGCACGTAGTGGGTTTACAAAAGCTTTTAATGATTACGCTAAAAAGCAAGGGCTTTTAAAGAACAAGGATAAGGGTCTAGAAGGTAGTGATTATCGTGAAGGCTTAAGTGCAGTCTTATCTGTGAAGATTCCAGAAGAATTACTAGAATTTGAAGGACAGACTAAAGGAAAACTTGGAACTCCTCAAGCTAGAAGTGTTGTGGACAGCATTGTTTATGAACAGCTTTCATACTATTTAATGGAAAACGGAGAATTTGCTCAAAGCTTAGTTCAGAAAGCACAAAAAGCAAGGGATGCACGTGAAGCTGCTAAAAAGGCCAGAGATGAAAGCAGAAGTGGTAAAAAGAGACGAAAGAAGGAGATTCTTTCAGGAAAATTAACTCCTGCTCAATCACGTAATCCAAAGAAAAATGAGTTATTCCTAGTCGAAGGGGACTCAGCCGGTGGTTCCGCAAAACAAGGAAGAGATAGAAAGTTCCAAGCTATTTTGCCATTACGAGGCAAGGTCTTAAATACACAAAAAGCTAAGTTACAAGATATCTTTAAAAATGAAGAAATCAATACCATGATCCATACTATTGGTGCAGGTGTTGGGTCAGATTTTCAGATTAAGGATGCAAATTACGATAAAATCATCATCATGACAGATGCGGATACTGATGGTGCCCATATTCAAATTTTGCTTTTAACTTTCTTTTACAGATATATGCGTCCAATGGTTGAAGCGGGTCGTGTGTATATTGCTCTGCCTCCTTTATACAAATTACAAAAAGGTAACGGAGCAAAAGCCAAGATTAAATATGCTTGGACTGATGAAGAATTGAGCGAAGACTCTAAAGACATGGGTAAGGGTTTTGCTTTGCAGCGTTTCAAAGGTTTAGGTGAAATGAATGCTGATCAATTATGGGAAACAACTATGAATCCTGAAACTCGTACCTTAATTAGAGTTAAGATTGACGATGCTCAACTTGCTGAAAAGCGTGTAACAACCTTAATGGGAGATAAAGTGGCTCCTAGAAGAAAATGGATTGATGAAAACGTTAAATTCCGTATGGGTGAAGACGGATCAATTCTAGAAACAAGTAGAGATTAAGAGGTTATATTTTTAAATGACACAAACAAATGAAAGAATTAGGGAATTACCTCTTGAAGAAGTTATGGGTGAAAGATTTGGACGATATTCAAAATATATTATCCAAGAACGTGCTCTCCCAGATATTCGAGATGGCTTAAAACCAGTTCAACGTCGTATTCTGTATGCGATGTATAAAGATAATAATACATATGATAAGCCTTATAAGAAGGCGGCAAAAGCTGTCGGTAATGTTATGGGTAACTTTCACCCTCATGGTGACAGTTCTATTTATGGGGCTTTGGTTCACTTATCGCAAGATTGGAAAATGCGAGAACCGTTAATTGAAATGCACGGTAATAATGGATCAATGGATGGGGATGGTCCAGCAGCCATGCGTTATACCGAATCTCGTTTAAGTAAAATTTCTAATTTACTTTTACAAGATATTGATAAAGAAACTGTTCAAATGATTTTGAACTTTGATGATACAGAGTATGAACCAACAGTTTTACCGGCTCACTTTCCTAACTTATTAGTTAATGGATCAACAGGTATCTCAGCTGGATACGCAACTGAAATTCCACCTCATAATCTTGCTGAGGTTATTGAAGCAGCTGTTTATCTGCTAAAGCATCCCGATGCTACAACAGATGATTTGATGAAATTTGTTAAGGGACCTGATTTTCCAACAGGTGGCATTGTCCTAGGAACTAAGGGCATTAAAGAGGCCTATGAAACTGGTCGTGGAAGAATTCAAGTTAGGTCTAAGACTACAATTCAAGAAATTAAAGGCCATCGTCAGCAAATAGTTGTAACCGAAGTACCTTTCGGCGTAAATAAAGCAATGATGGTTAAGAAAATTGACGAAATCCGTTTAAATAAGGAAATTGACGGTATTTCAGAAGTAAGAGATGAAACTGATCGTCACGGCCTTTCAATTGTAATCGAACTTAAAAAGGGTGCTGATAGTCAAAACATCTTGAACTATCTATTTAAAAACACTGACTTACAAGTTTCATACAATTTCAATATGGTTGCTATTGATCGTATGACTCCCGTACAAGTTGGATTAAAGCGTATTTTATCTTCTTATTTAGCACATAAAAAAGATGTTGTAACTAAGAGAACAGAATTTGATCTAAAGAAGGCTAAACAGCGTCTAGAAATAGTTGAAGGTCTTATTCATGCCTTAGATATTTTAGATCAAGTAATCAAAACTATTAGATCTTCTAAAGATAAAAAAGATGCTAAAAAGAATTTAATTTCTAAGTATGAGTTCACTCATAATCAAGCGGAAGCTATAGTTTCTTTGCAGTTATACCGTTTAACTAATACTGATGTTAACCAACTTAAAAAGGAACAAGCAGATTTAAATAAAAAAATCGAAAAGTTCAATGAAATATTAAGTGATAATAAGGTTCTTGAAAGAGTTGTAGTTAAAGAATTAAATGCGGTAAAAAGAGAATTCGGTTCACCAAGAAGAACAGAAATTACTGCTAAAGCAGCTAAAATTGAAATTAATGAAAAAGCTCTAGTAGCTGATGAAGATGTACGAGTATTAGTAAGTAAAGACGGCTACTTGAAGCGTTCATCTCTTCGTTCATTCCAATCAACCGATGATGAAGATAATGGATTGCCTGCTGGTGATAAGGTTGTGTTTGAAAAAACAATGTCTACCTTGGATAACCTTTATATTTTTACTAATAAAGGAAACCTAATTTATCGTCCAGTACATGAATTAATTGAAACAAAATGGAAAGAAACAGGGCAGCACCTGTCTCAAGAAATTGGTCTTGATAGTGATGAAGAAATTATTCGGGTGTTTGAAGTTAATGATTTAAAGGCCAATTTAAACTTTTTGATTGCTACTAACGATGGATATATTAAACAAGTTACATTAGCAGATTTACAACCTACTAGAACATATAAGTCTCGTGCAATTACTTCTATTAAGCTTAAGAGTAATGACAGTAAAGTTGTCCGCATTGATCAAGTTCAACCTGATAGTAAGCAAGAAATAACTCTAATTACTAACCAAGCATATGCAGTAAGATTTGATATTAGTGAGATACCTACATCCGGCTCAAAAGCAGTTGGTGTTAAATCCGTTAACCTTAAAGATGATGACTACATAGTAAATTATGTTTTAGCTGATCCTAAATATATTGATTTAATTAAGATTGGAATCATCACTCAACGGGGAGCGTTTAAGCAACTAAAACTTAGCCTTATAAATAAAGTTACGCGTGCAAAACGAGGTGTCCTTGTACTACGTGAACTTAAGACTAAGCCTCATCGAATTATGGCAATCAGTAGTTATGGTGAAAATCATATTCTCCATCTGAATACTTCTAGTGATCGTCATATTGAACTTAACACTTCTGAATTCCCATTGGGCGACCGCTATTCAAATGGATCTTTTGTACTAGACCCAATGACAGATGGGACTCCTGTCTTGTTAACGCTTGGCCGACCAATTGCAGATGGAAGAGATAAAACTGAAGATTTATTTTAATTAGTTAAAAACTAAGGATAATGATTGAACTGTTATCCTTAGTTTTTTTATTAAAATAAGAATTATAGGAAAATAGTATGCATTTTATGCAAAATTTTTTATTATTATTGGCACAGGTGTTATTATAAAAAGTGTGAGATGAATATTAAGCTTTAATAAAGGACTATCAGAAAATAATTAGTTGTATTTAAAAATCTTATTCATTAGCTATTATTCCAGATTTATATAAGAGGTATTCAATTATGAAAACAAATACTGATGCGGTTTTATCCGCGAAATCGTTACGTTACTTTCTTCAATTAATTGATAATATGAGTTATACGCAAGCAGCTCAAATTTTAGGTATTACTCAGCCGGCCTTAACGCAACAAATTAAAAAACTTGAACGAGCAGTTGGGTCACCATTATTTGGCCAAATGGGCAAAAAATTATATTTAACTGATGCTGGCCTAAAGATGGAAGAGACAGCAAAAGCACTATTTTCAACAGTTAATAATGCTGTAGACAGTATTCAGCAATACACTAAATCAGATACCGGAACTATTTCTTTAGGAATATTATCTACTATTGAAGCAAGAGTAATTGATCAATTCTTAGTTAAATTCAACCATAAATATCCTGATATAACATTACATGTGGGTTTCTATAATAGGACAGAACTTTGGGATAGACTAGATAATAATCAATTAGATTTAGCAGTTCTTTACATGCCAGATCATAATTCAACTGTGAAGAACATGAAACAGTATATGGCAAAACAAATTTATCCTGAAGAAGTTATTTTCTTAACTCACGATCCAGAAGATGAGTTTAATAAAACAACTCAGCATAAATGGGTTGCTTATCCTAAGGACTACTACTTACCACAAATTGTTCGTCGCTTTTATGCTAGTGAGTTTCCAAACAATGAATTAAATACTACGGTAACATTTACTGCTCCATATCAATTAATCAAATTTGCTGAGCAAACCGACTATAACACTTATGTCTCCAAGAGTTTTTATAAGGCACACAAAGCTGAAATTACATTATCTCCAGTAAAGACAAAAAGTGAGACAAACTTTGAGAGTTGTTTTATTTATCGTAAAAATAAGAGTGAAATACCTCGACTAGTCAACTTCTTAAAAAAGTGGGATAAGTTTATTGAAGAAAAAGATTATGATAGTAGACTAGAGGATATTAAAGTTAATATTTAGTTTTAAGGCATTCTTTTTATAGCAAAAGGATGCCTTTTTGATGCGTGATAGATTTGCTTAAGTTTAACTTTTAATCTAAAATAATTAGGTAGATATAATTTTAAAGGAGCTCTATATAATGGCAAAAGAATTGATTTTTGGTCACCAAAATCCTGATACAGATGCAATCGGAACAGCAATTGCATACTCATACTTACAAAATAAGTTAGGTTACGACACCGAAGCTGTTGCTTTAGGTGAAGCTAATGATGAAACTAAGTATGCTTTAAATAAGTTTGGTTTTACTGCACCTCGTGTTATTAAAACTGCTTCAAATGAAGTTGATGCAGTAATGCTTGTTGACCATAACGAACCTCAACAGAGTGTTTCTGACATTGATAAGGTTAAAGTAACTCATGTAGTTGATCACCACCGTATTATGAACTTCAATACTGCTGATCCTTTATACTACCGTGCAGCTCCAGTTGGTTGTACCAGTACCATTATGTGGCAAATGTACAACGAAAAAGAAATTGAAATTCCACAAGATATTGCAGGAATTATGCTTTCAGCTATTATCTCAGATACTTTACTCTTAAAGTCACCAACAACTACTGACCAAGATAAAGAAGCTGTAGTATCTTTAGCAAACATTGCTGGTGTTGACTACAAAGAATACGGTCTTAAGATGCTTAAAGCTGGTACTAATATTGCTGACAAGTCAGAAGAAGATCTAATTGATTTAGATGCTAAGAGTTTTGAATTAAACGGTAGCAACGTTCGTGTAGCACAAATTAACGTTGTTGATTTACCAGAAGCTTTAGAACGTAAAGACGCTTTCTTAAAGGCTATGGATGAAGCTTCTAAGCGTGAAGGCTACGATATGTTTATGCTTTTAATTACCAACATTCTTGATTCAGATTCAGAAGCTTTAGTAGTAGGTAGTGATGAATCAAAAGCTAAATTTGAAAAAGCATTTAACGCTAAATTATCAGATTCAGAAGTTAAATTACCAGGCGTTGTTTCAAGAAAGAAACAAGTTGTTCCTCCATTAACTAACGCTTTTGAAGCTTAATTATTTGGTTTAATTTAGAAAAAGACAGGTATGATCCTTTCATACTTGTTTTTTTATTTAGTAGAGGAAAATGAAATCATCAATAGAAGTACTAAAGAATGTTTTTGGTTATACAACTTTTCGTCCTGGACAAGAGCGAGTTATTGAGCAAGTTCTTAAAGGAAGAAATGTTTTAGCTGTAATGCCAACTGGAGCAGGAAAGTCAATGTGTTATCAGATACCAGCATTGGTTAACCCTGGTGTAACGTTGGTAATATCTCCTTTAATTTCCTTAATGAAGGATCAGATAGACTCTCTAAAACAAAATGGCATTAATGCTGCTGCTTTAAATTCAGCAACTCCTCAAGAAGAAGTAAATCCAATCTTGAGACAAGCCTATGAAGGAAAAATAAAACTTTTATACATAACTCCTGAGCGGCTAGCAATGGATTATTTTCGCTATCAATTAAACTTTTTGGATATTTCTTTAGTTGCAGTCGATGAAGCCCACTGTATTTCTCAATGGGGCCATGACTTTAGACCTGCGTACCGCCAAATTATGGAGGGAGTAAAGTCAATTAAAAGCCAGCCTAATATTTTAGCTTTAACAGCAACTGCAACACCTTCAGTTCAGAAAGATATTGCAGATCAATTAAATATTCCGGCTGAAAATTATGTTATTACTTCATTTGCAAGACCAAATTTGAGCTTCAAGGTAGTAGATAATCCTAAAAATACTAACTTATATCTTTTAGATTATATTAAAAAGCATCCCAATCAATCAGGGATTGTGTATGCGAGTACAAGAAAAAATGTTGAAGAGTTGACTGACTATTTAGCTCAAAATGGAATTTTAACAGCGAGTTATCATGCTGGGCTATCTAATAAAGAAAGAGCCGATGTACAAGATGCCTTTCAATTTGATAAGGTCCAGGTGATTGTTGCAACAAATGCTTTTGGTATGGGAATTGATAAAAGAAATGTTCGATTTGTAATTCACGCTAATAGTACTCCAAACTTAGAATCATATTATCAAGAAGCCGGGAGAGCAGGCAGAGACGGAGAGCCATGTGAAGGAATATTAATTTATCACCCGAAAGATATTAGACTATATCGTTGGTTTATTGAACAATCTGATTTAGATGATGAATACCAAAAAATTCAATATCAGAAATTAGCTGCAATTACTAAATACGTCAATACAACGGAATGTTTACAACAATTTATCGTCAGATATTTTGGTCAGACTTGCTCTCCATGTGGCAAATGTTCTAATTGCTTGGGAACATTTATTGAAAAAGATATTACTGCAGAAAGCAAAAAAATCATTTCAACAATTTATGAACTTGATGGACGTTTTGGCAAAAATGTAGTTGCCGATGTAGTTACAGGTGCCAATAATCAGCGCATGCGAGAACTTCGGGCATCTAATTTTAAAAATTATGGTAGTTTGAAGTTAGGAAAGAGAGCTGCTTTAGATTTAATTAATTATCTAATCAGCCATAACTACTTGGAGTTAACAGATACTCAATATCCTGTAGTTCATGTAACTAATTTAGGATGGGACGTTTTAGATGATAAAAAGCAAGTAAGTCAAAAGATTTCAAAAAATATCAGGAAATCAATACAACTTACTAATCAAATTTCAGAAAAGGAAAATAACCTATTCTTGCGTTTAAAGGAAACACGCTTAGAATTAGCTAAAGAGCAGGG
>CAMFQH010000034.1:0-11461 GCA_945980025.1 uncultured Lactobacillus sp. | reverse complement strand
CCCCTCAAGAAATTCTTGGGGGGTTATTTTATTGAAGTTAACATAATGACCATTAGACGCAGATCAATGGTATCAAGATTTTCAGAGCTTACAAATAGTAAGTTTGTGAAGCTAAAAGCCGTACACAATTAACAAAGCTTAATATAACAGTATTTTTAAGAAACAAAAAAAGCTAGAAACTGGGAAATTTCACAAAGTTGTTGTGTTTCTTTGAAGTTATTTTTTCACTATAATTCCTAGCAAAAAATATTTATTATAAATATTATAAAATTGATTTATTGAATATTTTTTCAAGTAAGGACATAGCATATGACGAAAGTTAATAAGAAAGAACTAAAAGATTTTATTAGTACATGGCAAAACCAAGGAAGCGAAGTAGCTGATAAAGTTACGTATTGGAATACACTTCTAGAATTGCTCGGTGTACCCAAAGAACAAATTGATAATAAAACTTATATTGAATACGAAAAGCCAATCAAATTGTATGAAAATGAATCATTTCATGGTTCTGTTGATGCTTATATTCCTTCAACACGTGTATTGATTGAACAAAAAAGTAATGGCGTTGATTTGTTCAAACCTGAAAATAGACCTAATGGTAATCATACAGAAAAAATCACTCCATTTTCACAGGCTAAACGATATGATGATCATTTAGGAAGTAAAGAAAAAGCTAATTTTTTAGTTTTATCCAATTTTAGTCAAATCGTTGTTTATGATGTGCGTGAATCCATTGATACAAAGCCTGTAATCATTAATATAGAAGATTTGGAGAAGGATCTTTATTTACTTAACTTCTTAGTAAAACCTGATGATTCCAAAAGACTTGAAAAAGAAAAAAGAGTTTCATTTGCAGCAGGAACACTTGTAAGCCAAATTTACAATGAACTTGCAGATATCTTTGCAAAATACGATCAAACAGACGATGAAAAGATCAAGCACAGTATTAACACTCTTTGTGTTCGCCTCGTATTTTGTCTTTATGCAGAGGATGCTGGACTTTTTCCTACTAAAGAACAGTTTTACAACTATTTGGAGCCAATACAACCGAACAAAATGGGGTTAGCTTTAAAAGCCTTATTCAAAACACTAGATACAGAAGATAGGAAAGCTGAGGATCCGTTCTGGGAAGATGAAAATCCTGAGTTAGCTCAATTTCCTTACGTAAATGGTGGTCTTTTTGCTGACGAAAATATTATTATCCCGCCATTTACGGAAAAGCTTAAAGATATCATTCTGAATAAAGCTTCACGCGGCTTTGATTGGTCAGATATAAGCCCAACAATCTTCGGAGCGGTTTTTGAAAGTACGTTGAACCCTGAAACAAGACGCTCCGGTGGCATGCACTACACTTCGATTGAAAACATTCATAAAGTTATAGATCCACTGTTCTTAGACGATTTAAAAGCCAAACTTGAAAAGATTAAGCAATATAAGAATCAAAAGACTATTCATGATAAGGCTGTTGCATTTCAGGAAGAATTGGCAAATCTTACCTTCTTTGATCCTGCATGTGGTAGTGGAAATTTTTTAACTGAGACCTTTCTTTCATTAAGACGCTTGGAAAATGAGGCAATCCGTCTAGAGTTAGGTGGCGAAAGTGTTTTAGATGTCGGACAGGCTAAAGATTGGATAAAAGTAAGCATTCAACAATTTTCAGGTATTGAAATAAATGATTTTGCTGTATCTGTAGCTAAAACAGCTTTATGGATTGCAGAAGATCAAATGATGCAAGAAACTCAGGATTTGCTTTACGCTCGCGACTGGAATTTTTTACCACTTAAAACATATACTCGAATTCATAAAGGTAATGCAATTCAAATTGATTGGAATAAAGTCATTCCTAATTACGCGTGCGATTTCATCATTGGAAATCCGCCATTCATTGGAGCCTTAAAGGTTAATAAAGAACAAAAAGCTGATCGAAAACAACTTACACAAGGAATAAAACATGGTGGGATATTAGACTACGTAGCACTTTGGTATATAAAGGCTGCAGACTATATTCAAAATACAAAATGTAAAGTTGCTTTTGTTTCAACAAACAGTATTGTACAGGGTACACAAGTACCTGTTTTATGGTCATATTTATTTAGTAAAGGTATAAAAATTAATTTTGCCTATCGTAGCTTTGTCTGGAACAACGAGGCAAAAAATAAAGCTCAAGTTGTCTGCGTGATTATTGGCTTTAGTTTACAAGCTACACGTACTAAAATTATTTTTGATCATGATCAACCACATATTGCTAAAAATATTAATCCTTATTTGATCGATGCACCAACTGTATTTATCGAAAGCAGAACAAAACCTATTTGTAATGTACCTTTGTTTATCGGTGGTCTCAATTATGGTGACGGACACCATTATCTTCTAACTAAAGAAGAAGCTGATGAAATTATTGAGAAAGAGCCACAAGCTGAAAAATACATTCACATATATTTGAGTGATAAAGATCTTTTACATGGTAAGAAGCAATATTGCTTATGGTTAGCAAATGCTAAACCTAATGAGCTAGCAAGTATGCCAATGGTTTTAAAACATGTGGCTGCTACAAAAGCTTATCGGGAAAGTTTTAAAGGCAGAAATATGAGAAATTATGCCTCTAAACCACTAATCCCAATATTCTCTCAGTATTATTCAAAGCCTCGTATTCATAATGCATTAGCTGTACCGCTAGTCTCTGCAGATAGAACCTACATTCCTATGACAATAGTTGATAAAGACATTATCTGCAGTAATATGGTCTATTTACTTGAGAATCCGTCAAATTGGTTATTTGGAATCTTAGAGTCTAAGGTGATGATGGCTTGGATACATATGGTAGGAAGTCGACTAGGAACTGGGTACAGATTTATTAATACTATTGTTTATAATAATTTCCCTTGGCCTGAGCTTACGGACCAGCAAAAAGAAAAAATAAATAAAACAGCACAAACTATACTAGATGTAAGAGCTAAATACCCTGATAGTTCTCTAGCTGTCCTATATGGTGAATTTACCATGCCGGTTGATTTACAAAAGGCACACGAAGCAAATGATAGGGCTGTTTTAAAAGCCTATGGTTTACCAACCAATGCAACTGAAGAAGAGATCGTAGCTCACCTATTCAAGATGTACGAAGAATTAACAAAATAATTAACGTTAAAAAAGACAGGTTAAAAATAAACCTGCCTTTTTTATTAGCTATGAATCACAGCTTCAGTGAGCGTTTCCTGCCTAAATAGACATTCTCGCTTCTCTGCTTTCCTTGCTACTGTAATGTTTGTAATGTTCTCATGCTCATCAACCAAGAGTATGCCCCAACCTTTAGCCACATACTTTTGAGCGATTTCCAATAGTTCCTTTGGAATGCAAAGCCAGAAATAATCGCCATAATCAGCGTATTCGCCCATCTTGTGATCTCTAACAAGATCATTCTTTGATACCTTGTTTTTTTCTTATACTATGTTGTTGACTTTTCCTCGGCGGCTGGAAGGGGGGGAATCTAACAAACTCTACATCGTATTTTCATTATATTAACCTTTGTTGTATTTAATAATATAGTGTTTAATGCTTGCCAAGCCGTTGCCACCAATGGCTTTTAGGTGCTTCTTTTGATGAACTATCCTTTTCTTTTTCTGAACTTGGCTTTTCATTGCTTGTCTCAGCATTACCCTGGGCTGATTGCAGTCTCTTAGGATCCTTATCAACTAAATTTAATGTTTGCGCATTGTTAGTTAATTTTGTTAAAGATGAAATCTGATTATCTTTAACAACAAGTTGATCCTTCATATCCTCGTATGCATGCTTAGAAGTAGCAATAGTTTCTTTTAATGAATCAATAGTTTCTTCTTTTGATTTAAGGACTTCGTCAAACTGTTTCTGTTGATCTTCTAACTGTTTTTTTAACGTTAAAATATAATCATCTTTGCTGAATGCGTGACTTTGTGCTTCTTTCTTGGTCTCAGGCTCACTCAATTCTTTTTTTAACGCGTTAAAATCTGTTAATTTAAAAAGCTCTCTTTTGCCTTCTTTTTTAACAGCGTTAATTTTATTGCGTTCAATAAACCGAGTCACACGCATTGGATTTGTACCCAGTGCATCAGCAATTTTGGACTTGGTTAATAGTTCTTCGCTCACTTTTAACACCTTTCTAACGCTAACTAACGTTAAAATTTATTGTTACTTTTTGTTATTATCAGAGTCTTCCTTTTCTGCAACTAGTATATCATTTTGCCATTTATCGAAAGTGTTTCTCATAGTCGTGTAGAGGTAACTTCTTGGATTCTTAATTTCACCAGGTTTGGCCGTTCTCATCTTGTTAAAGTATCTTCTTAGTCTTCTCGTTACCTCACGCTTCAATTCATCTTGATAATCTTCAAAATACAATTCATGTCTACCGATTTGCTCCATTGCTTCTTTTCTGCTGTCATTAACAGCATTCAAAATGACGCTAATGCAATCATGTGCCGCCTCAGGGGTTTTAAACCATAAAGTAATCAAATCTATTGATTCTTTGTTAAGGAACATAGGAAGCCCCTTATCGTCCGTTAAAGTGCTACTTAAATGTTTAAGAAGATCTTTGTTTTGCTCAGCTACTATTTCAGGTGAATAAGAATTAGGGGAGAAATTCCACTTTTGAGTATCAGTATTAGTATCTTTAATAGTATCTGAATTATTCTTATCTTTATTTGTCCCCATTTTGGGGAAGTCGCTCTGCTCTAAGGCTGAAGTGCCCTTGTTGCAGATTTCACTATCAGACTTTCCTTTAATATCAAGACTTCCCTGGTTTGAACCTCGACTCCCCATTTTGGGGAATCCGCTCTGCTCTAAGGCTGACACTTGTGAAGCTTGTGAAATTGAGATTAGATCAGTTGGATCATAATCCGGTTGTAAAAGATAGATCCTGTCAGGGAAGTTTTTCTTCTTCTTAGGATCAAACCCTTGTTTCTCAATTTCCAAAAGATCGCAATCCATCAAATGCTTTTTAACTCTGCTGACCTTATTCTTACCGATGTGAAGCAGCTCTCTTAGCTCCTCAATGGTGAAGTAGACGTAAACGTCGCCTTTCTCGTCAATCCAGTTATTGGACAATGAGTAGCGGTATCTATCCTTGATAAGCATGTAAGCGACTCTATCGTCGTTGGATAGATCAGCATATTTTTTGTTCTCTGATAAGAACTTAGGAAACTTCCAGAACAGTTCAGAATTAATCTGAGTGGAACTATATCTTTGCATAAAAAATACCTCCAGAAGCTCGTCTTTACGAACTTCTGAAGGTCTAATTTATATTCTATAAAACTATCTAGAGTACCATCTATTATGGCGCTTTCACGATTATTAATTATTGATTATCATATTCAATTTGATATAATACTTATAGATATAAATAAGACATCAAAAGTTCGTTTACAGGGATCCAATCTGATACGAGCTTTTTTGTTTGTCTACGTGTATAATATCATACTTTTGAAAGCAGATAAAATGACAATTAGATCATATAAATAAACATTCTCAAATCCAAATATACTCACAAGGTTGACATGCTTTTTTGTTCGACTTTTGCTTTTATTTTTAATAGAGAAGAATTTAAAAATTTAGTTGTTTATTGTTCTAAACACAAACAATAATTTTTATTTTGTTTTTTCAAAAAGTATTATTTTATCCAAAAAGATGCCGAAATTGCTCTTTTAATTACAATCTCAGCATCTTTTTTAACTTTTTTTGTTAATTCTCTTCAAAGCTTTCTGAATCTTGGATTTAGAAATTGAATAATATTCTGTTTCAATATCAAAGTTTTCATCACCTTTTTTAACCGTGAAGGCTCGATAATAATCACTTTCTCCAAGATCAAAATCTTTCTTAATTTCTCGCTTTTCAGCAATCATTCGAAGTGGTGGCTTTATACCTTTCCTTGACGTTCGATAAATTTGCATGTGAAGAGGATACAAACTCAAACGACCACCTTTAATAATCTTCTTTGGTTTATCCTTTTCACCTTCCAAGTTGCCGTTAAGATTGTTTAAATCAACATCAGTTAAATAGGCCATCAGATATGAACTAACATTATCAGTATCTTCCAATCTCTTAACATTAACGAATCCTTGCCCCCAACTAGAAGCTACATCGTTATTTGAAATATAAAGCTTAGTATGATCTAACGTTTTTAAAAGTAAATGTGCATGTAAGCTGCCACTAGCTTGTGGCTCAATCACAACAATGTAACCTAGTTTTTTGCCAGTGATTTTTCTTAACCTCCGCATAAACCTTTTAAAATCGGTATAAAGCCTTTTAGAATCGGTCATAGGTGAATCACGATAAGTCAAAGTTAACCATAACTCTGACTCTCCTCCTTCAAAATTAGCACCGATCAAACGTCTGAGCTTTCTAAATGTTGCCTTTAGAGAATCATAATTTTGGGGGGCGGCTCTATTTTCAACATGTTTAATTGGTTTAAGCTCACCAGTAACGGTATTAACCATTTCATCTTTATTAATTTTTTTCATTACTGGTTTTCCGCCCAAACTTGTCGTCATTTCTACCGTATCTCCATACTTATAAGCATTTACAATTTGATCGTCTTTAATAGACCTTGTCATATTCTCCATCGTCAATGGTTCTAAAGTATTGTTTTTATCAAGTTAAAGACAATTAATTTTGAATTGGTTGCAAAGTAGGAACTTTGACAGAAAGCTGATTTCTGAAATCACCCCAAATACTTACCTTATCAAATTCATTAACTACAAAAGTTGTTTGAAAAACTTTCCAATTATTAAAGCTTGAAATCGGCTTACGTACTTTGAAGGTAATTGATTCACCTTGGTTGATTCCTTTTACGTCGTGACCATATTCAGTATCATCAACAAAAATCACACCAGTAATCTTCGTTCCTACTACTTTCATATGTTCAGAATCTTCTCCTTCTTGCCATTCTTCTGCTTTAGTAAATAGAAATTGTTTATCTTTAAAGAACTTTTCTGAATCAAATTTTTGAAAACCACTTAACATTTTTAAACTCATATTTAATATTCCTTCCTTTTACTTTGCTGGCTGGCGCCTCGCTTCTGCCTACGGCGTGCGGTCGCCAGCGTCAGCTTAATCTCATTACCTTGTATTTTGCTCTGGAAATATAACCTAAACCTAAATTTTGATGATTTATAAAATCTTGAAAACTAGATTTGGTTAAATTAAGTTCTAAGGCTACATCGTTTGCAATTTCATCTAGCTCCCTTAAGTCGCGTCTAGCACTGACATTTTTTGGAAGTCTGATAAATAGGTAACTTTCTTTTTCAAAGACTACTACAAAACTTAACAATCGAATTGAATTATTATATTTTTGAATCTGCGTTCGTGCTGTAGGGAATTTGGAATCATCAATTTGAGATACTAATTCTTTTTGTACGAATCTAGTTAATTGAAGAGATCTCTTATATAAGAAGTGCCCAGATATCTTACTACTGTAGGCTTTTGGGACTTCCTGCATATTTGCAATATGTATAATCGCACCAACAACAATCACTAAATTTAAGATTAAAAGAAATATTCCAAATACTGATCCAGAATTTCGCCATAGATCAAAGCCAACAAATCCTAATAACAAAGCAAAGCCAACAATACTGAGGCTTACGCCAATTTCAAACGGCTGTTTGCTAATAAAACTAAAATTGTCAAAAATAGTCTGTATTTTTTTATTTTGATTCATCTTAATTCACCAACAAAAGGTGCTTTAAAAGGGACAATGTTACCATCACCATTTGTGATAATGCCGACTCCAAGCGTTCCATAATTATCCTCATCCAAAATCAAGTTATTGATTGCATCTTTGTCTAATTCTTTGAATAAGAATTGAGCATTTTCAGTATTTATCCTAGATGCCAGCAAGACTTTAACTCCAAACTCGAGTCTTGCTTGAGAACTTAGAGCCCCATTTGTGCCAGCTAAAAAACTTTGAGAAGCCATTACAATATGAATCTGAAATGAAGCACCCATCAGTAGTAACCTATCTAAAAGCCGAAAATGTATAGTTTTAGTGCTAGTATTACACATTGCGGGAATGGAAATTCCTTCGTCAATGAATACAAAAACATCTTTAAATTTGGCATTGGGCTGTTTTTTTTTGCGTAATGCTCGCCGTTGCATTAGATCAATTACAGATTTTAACTGTAAACACACGCTATCAATAAAACTATTTTCCGACTTGGTAAAATCTGGATAAATATAAATCCCATCTAACTCCAAAGTTGTTGTTCTCAAATCTGGATCTAATTTTGGATCAATAATAACCAAAGGATTGCTTTCATCATCAAGTGCACCATTTTTTACCGATAACATCGCGTAGCTATGACAATTTATAGCCAAATATCGCAAAAATGTTGTTTTACCACCTCTAGTAGTTGACTGAATAGCCACATGAGGCGATAAACTAGGTATCCAATAATAATCATCCATTAAAGCAATCGCCAATTTTGCTCCATTAGAAAATACATTAGTATCTTTTAAACTACTTATACGTAGTCTTTCATATATCCCAAAATGGAGATCAAAGGCTAACGCTCTCGCCGATTCTGGAGGTTGCTCCAAACGTGGGATTAATGTAAGCCCTGGTTTATGTTTGACCACAAATGCCGGGTATAATACAGAACTAATAATTTGCTCTAACTTATTTTTTAAGTCAATATTAAGGATTAAAGTAGAAGGTTCGTTTAACCAAACCAGAAGCTTATTTTTAGTTAGCTGTATTCCTACAGTATTATTAAACGTGTTATCAGTATCGCCAAGTTGGGCGTCAATAGCTGACCTTATTAAACGACTGTAAGCATCTATTACATCGTCAACATTATCCATGCTAATCCCCCTATTTATCTATATGGTTAGCGTTAAACTGCAGTAATGTTAATTGCATTTCGGCCACTGATTTAAATAAATACTGCAGCTGTTCCGGTTCGACAGTATCAACAGTTTGGCCGTTGACTAGTGCGTAAGCATCAGTTTCATGCTTGATAGCATCCATTAATTTTGACTTGTCTTTTGCCAAAAAATCACGATTGTCATTAATTGTACGTGCGCAGTTTAATGACAGTCCCTGTAATTTATGATCTCCTAAAGCATGCATCAATTTGGACAAATCCCAATAACCTGATGCATCATTAACAGTTGTAATTAACGAGTTGTGGAAGTCTACAAACACCCATAATAAATTATGATTATCCATGTTTAAATCTCCTTTACCTAGTTAGACTAACTTAACAATTAATAATTGCTTGTTGAACCAACACCATTAATTTAAACCTAGGTACAGATTTATGACGGTTTATCTCAAATCAACCAAAATGCGGTTAAAGCTTTAAAAATGCTAATATATCAAGGCTTATAGCTACTTAATCATTAATACTGTTAAGTCTTAAAAGCCTGATATATTGCCAAAAACAAAATTTCAGAAGTTAAAAAGATCCTGTCTCTACCTTATATAGAGGTAAAAAAGCCTAAGTATCAACATTTTCAAGGTATTTTCCCAACAGTAACAAAACAGCAATTTTACGAAGATATTCTTCAGAATTTAAAAAAAGATGACGTTTGAAACGTCAAAAATAGCACTTTTTAACAAAGAGAAAATATCGTTTAGTACCGAAAATCCGAGAAAAACAATCAAGAATGTAATATTTTTTACTTGGTTGGAATCTGGTATAATAATAAGTAATTGCTATATTTTTATTCAAATAACCCCTCAAGAAATTCTTGGGGGGTTATTTTATTGAAGTTAACATAATGACCATTAGACGCAGATCAATGGTATCAAGATTTTCAGAGCTTACAAATAGTAAGTTTGTGAAGCTAAAAGCCGTACACAATTAACAAAGCTTAATATAACAGTATTTTTAAGAAACAAAAAAAGCTAGAAACTGGGAAATTTCACAAAGTTGTTGTGTTTCTTTGAAGTTATTTTTTCACTATAATTCCTAGCAAAAAATATTTATTATAAATATTATAAAATTGATTTATTGAATATTTTTTCAAGTAAGGACATAGCATATGACGAAAGTTAATAAGAAAGAACTAAAAGATTTTATTAGTACATGGCAAAACCAAGGAAGCGAAGTAGCTGATAAAGTTACGTATTGGAATACACTTCTAGAATTGCTCGGTGTACCCAAAGAACAAATTGATAATAAAACTTATATTGAATACGAAAAGCCAATCAAATTGTATGAAAATGAATCATTTCATGGTTCTGTTGATGCTTATATTCCTTCAACACGTGTATTGATTGAACAAAAAAGTAATGGCGTTGATTTGTTCAAACCTGAAAATAGACCTAATGGTAATCATACAGAAAAAATCACTCCATTTTCACAGGCTAAACGATATGATGATCATTTAGGAAGTAAAGAAAAAGCTAATTTTTTAGTTTTATCCAATTTTAGTCAAATCGTTGTTTATGATGTGCGTGAATCCATTGATACAAAGCCTGTAATCATTAATATAGAAGATTTGGAGAAGGATCTTTATTTACTTAACTTCTTAGTAAAACCTGATGATTCCAAAAGACTTGAAAAAGAAAAAAGAGTTTCATTTGCAGCAGGAACACTTGTAAGCCAAATTTACAATGAACTTGCAGATATCTTTGCAAAATACGATCAAACAGACGATGAAAAGATCAAGCACAGTATTAACACTCTTTGTGTTCGCCTCGTATTTTGTCTTTATGCAGAGGATGCTGGACTTTTTCCTACTAAAGAACAGTTTTACAACTATTTGGAGCCAATACAACCGAACAAAATGGGGTTAGCTTTAAAAGCCTTATTCAAAACACTAGATACAGAAGATAGGAAAGCTGAGGATCCGTTCTGGGAAGATGAAAATCCTGAGTTAGCTCAATTTCCTTACGTAAATGGTGGTCTTTTTGCTGACGAAAATATTATTATCCCGCCATTTACGGAAAAGCTTAAAGATATCATTCTGAATAAAGCTTCACGCGGCTTTGATTGGTCAGATATAAGCCCAACAATCTTCGGAGCGGTTTTTGAAAGTACGTTGAACCCTGAAACAAGACGCTCCGGTGGCATGCACTACACTTCGATTGAAAACATTCATAAAGTTATAGATCCACTGTTCTTAGACGATTTAAAAGCCAAACTTGAAAAGATTAAGCAATATAAGAATCAAAAGACTATTCATGATAAGGCTGTTGCATTTCAGGAAGAATTGGCAAATCTTACCTTCTTTGATCCTGCATGTGGTAGTGGAAATTTTTTAACTGAGACCTTTCTTTCATTAAGACGCTTGGAAAATGAGGCAATCCGTCTAGAGTTAGGTGGCGAAAGTGTTTTAGATGTCGGACAGGCTAAAGATTGGATAAAAGTAAGCATTCAACAATTTTCAGGTATTGAAATAAATGATTTTGCTGTATCTGTAGCTAAAACAGCTTTGTGGATTGCAGAAGATCAAATGATGCAAGAAACTCAGGATTTGCTTTACGCTCGCG
>CAMFQH010000033.1:0-11475 GCA_945980025.1 uncultured Lactobacillus sp. | reverse complement strand
ATTGAGACATAATTTCCTCCACCGAAAAATTACAATTCCACATTTAATAATAGCAAAAAAATGCTTGTTACGCTTGTAAATAGCAAAAAAAGAAGTTGTATTTAACAACTTCTTTTAAATTTATTCCCATTCTTTGTCTTTTGCCAAAGGTAATTTGTGCCAATAATCTGGTTTATTAGTTTGTCTACCTCTAGCAATTGCCATATCGTACTTCTCAACATCTTTAGTAATTGTAGAATCTGCTGCAACAAATGCATGATCAGCAATATTAACTGGAGCAATAATCGTAGCACCTGCACCAATGAATGAATGATCACCAACATTAGTATGGAACTTCTTAACGCCATCGTAGTTAGAGAAAATAGTTCCGCAGCCAATATTAATATCTTTACCTAAAGTTGCATCTCCAACATAAGTTAAGTGTCCTACCTTGGTATTTTCTCCAATTTCAGCCTTCTTAATTTCAACAAAGTTACCAATATGTGCACCTTTGCGAATTACGGCCTTTGGACGAAGGTGTGAGTTAGGACCAATGTCAGTATTATCATCCATTTGAGCTTCTTGAAGAGTTGAAGAAGTGATAGTTACATTGTTGCCGATCTTAGAGTCAATGATTCTTGAACTATTAGTAATATAGCAGTTACTACCAATTTCGGTTTTACCCTTAATAACAACATTTCCTTCGATAACAGTATCGTTGCCAATTTTAACATCGCTATCAATATATGCAGTATCAGGATCAATAAATGATACACCATTTCTCATGTGTTCCTCATTGATTCTTCTTTGCATAATTTTAGTTGCTTGAGCAAGAGCTATTCGGTCGTTAACCCCTAGACTTTCACTAAAGTCTGGCATTTCATATGCACCAACCTTGTGACCAGCCTTGCGCATAATTTCTAAAACATCAGTTAGATAGTATTCACCTTGCGCGTTATCGTTACCTACTTGTTTTAGAGCTTTAAATAATTCTTTATTGTCAAAACAAAAAACACCAGTATTAATTTCATCAACAGCTAACTCTTCTGGAGTACCATCTTTTTGTTCAACAATTCTCAGAACATTTCCATCTTCGTCACGAATGATACGTCCATAGCCAAATGGATTTGGAGCTTTTGCGGTCAAAACAGTTGCACTATTTCCGCTCTCTTCGTGTTTTTTAAATAAGTTATTAAAGGTTTCGGCTGTAAATAATGGAGTATCCCCAGTAGCAACTAAAGTTGATCCCTCTAAATTCTCTAATAGATCATTTGCTGCTAAAACTGCATCTCCAGTTCCTAATTGCTTTTCTTGAAAAGCAAATTCTGACTGACCTGCTAATACATCTTTAACACTCTCTGCGCCATTACCAACAACAGTGATAATCTTATCTGGATTAGTTCCCTTTGCTGCCTCAACGACATGTTCTACCATCGTTTTTCCGCAAACCTTATGTAATACCTTGTAAAGTTTTGACTTCATACGGGTACCTTTTCCAGCAGCTAAGATAACAACATATTTATTCATGAATTTAATATCCCCTCAATATTGTATTTAAGCTATCTATCAGTATATCATTTTGGGAAACGATTGAAGTCTGTCTGCTCTAAGAAATTACCTGGTCGTACTTTGATTAGTTTCTTATCCCTGTCAACTTCAGTGATTTTAATTAAAGATTGGTAGTCATCAACTACTTTTTGAGAGGCATACTTTGTTTCGCAAAGTACACACATACCGGCAACAGTACCTTTAAATTCTTTAACTAGTTCTTCCATCCCAGTTAAAGTGCCTCCACCTTTCATGAAGTCATCGACAATTAGTACATTACTTCCTTCTGGGAGGAGTCTTTTGGCCAACTCCATTTTTTCAACTCGTTCACTTGAAGAAGCAACATAATTAACTGAAATTGTTGATCCCTCAGTAATTTTAGGACGTCTTCTAACCATTACAAATGGCACATTTAAGAAACGACTTACTGCTTGTGCAAGAGCAATTCCTTTAGTCTCAATCGTCATTACATAGTCAATATTACTGTAGGCATATTTGGTAGCAATCAGTTGTCCAATTTGACGTAAATCTTGCGGCGAACCTAAAATATCGGATAAGTAAACAAAATTACCGGGTAAAATACGATCAGGATCTTCAATACGGTCAGCTAAATCATGAAGATAGTCTGTAGCTTCTTTTTTTCCTACAAAAGGAATGTATCTTACTCCACCTGCTGCTCCCGCTACAGTTTCTAAAATTCCATTTTGATCGTTGGCTAAAGTTTGACGTAAAATTGCCAAATCTTCTGAAATTGAAGATTTTGCTGCACCATAGCGATCTGCAAAAAATGGTAATGCAATCAAAGTATGAGGGCGAGCCAAAAGATACTTAACCATATCAACTAATCTTTCTGAACGTTTCATGCTTTTACCTTCCTAAACATTAAATAGATTTCTACGTTTAAATATACTCTATATAAAGAAAAATCACTAGCATTTTAAGTGAAATACTAGTGATTGTTCGTAATATTCTATTGTCGACTACATTTCATCAAACTCAAGTTCAATGTTTTTGGTTAATAAATCGGTATAACTATAAGATACTCGTTCAAAATTATTTTGATCTTGGTCAAGATCTACAACAAATACAGCCCGATAAGTCTTAGTTAATCTACCTTTACGACGGGTTACTTTTTTTCTTCCTGCTTGAGCTACTACTACTAAGTTTTCACCCAAATGAGAATCCAAACTTTGTTTAATTGCCATTAGTGTTGTTGGCACTGGACGTCACTCCTTTGCTTGGATTCATTTTATCAAAAATTTAATATTTTTTCAAGTCTGTAATTTGTAACCGTTTTATGCTTGCCGATCTTTTAGAAGATGTGCCAACTGAACAAATTGATTTAGAGTTAATTCTTCCGGACGAACTCTAACATCTAACCCTAGATCATTAATTAATTTCTCGCGTTCATCTTTATCTTTAATTAAAGTCTTCAAATTATTAGCTAAAGTTTTACGACGTTGAGCAAAACACATTTTCACTACATGATCGAAGAATGCATAATCATTAATGTCAGGCTTTTCAAGAAGTGGCGTTAAGACAACAACCGCGGAATCAACTTTAGGTCTTGGCATGAAAGATGTGCTCTTTACTTCTTCGGCTAAGCGAACATTCATCCGGCTTTGCACTGCAATAGACAAGGGACCATATTCCTTTGTTTTAGGCTTAGCAACTAACCGTTCAGCAACTTCTTTTTGCATCATTAAGGTTAAACTTGAAAAATCTAAATCACTCTTAATCAGATTAAAAATAATTGGAGTTGTAATGTAGTAAGGTAAATTAGCAACAATCTTAACTGATTTACTTAAATCAAGAAAGCCATCATTATCCTCTACAAAGTTAGCTTTCAATACATCTTTCATTACTAACTTAAACCGATCTTTCAATTCTTCACCATCAATTTTTTGTGGCAATTCATTGTTTAAGATTTCTGGTAAATCTTGATCAACCTCATAAGCCAAAACTTTGGCTCCAGCTAAAAGAAGTTGTTCAGTTAATGAACCAATTCCAGGTCCAATTTCAATAACTTGGTCTCCTGGCTGAATATCTGCTGCTTCAACAATTCCTTTAATTGCTGGTAAATCTACTAAAAAGTTTTGACCTAAATTCTTTTTCGCATGCATAAAATAGCGATTAACAATTGCTTGAGTTCTAACTGGACTTGCAATCGGCATACTATTTGACATCTTCAACTGCCCTCTTTAATTCATCATAAGTAATTCCAAACATCTTTAAGCGTTTATAAAATTGTTTACTATTTCCATATCCAATTCCTAGCTTAATCCCAACCTTCTCACGTAAAAGACGAGCACCCGAGCTCATTCCTAAGCCTAACTCATCGTACTTTTCCTTAGTGATATCACTTTCTATCGGTTTAACTTCATGCAAATCACTTAAAGCACGAATCAAAGCTTCTTTTGAAGCGTGTTCAACTCCTAAACTATTTCCACGCTTAGTTGGTTCTCCTTCTTTGCGTGTAATAAAAGCTTGCTTAGCCTGAGGAGCTGCTTGGGTAACTAAACGTCGAATCCTTTCGCCATTATAATCTGGGTCAGTAAAAATAATTATTTCTCTAGTTTGCGAAAGTTTCTTTATTTCAGCTAAAGTTTGTTCAGATACCTCTGAACCATTGGTTTCAATAGTTTCAATTCCAGGAAAAAATTGTTTTAGACGTTTGGTATCATCTCGACCTTCAACAACTATTACAGCATTAAATTGTTTTTTATTTTCTGATTCCATATGCCCTCATCGTATTCTCAAATGTATGCTTGGCTACTTCTTCAACAGAGCTTCCACGCAAATCGGCAATTGCTTCAGCTACATAACGCACATATCCTGTTTCATTTTGTTTTCCACGGTATGGCTTCGGTGTTAAATATGGAGCATCAGTTTCAATTAAAAATTTGTCCCACGGCACAACCTTAGCTGAAGCATGAACATCAACTGCTTTAGTAAAAGAAACCACACCAGAAAATGAAACCATCATCCCTAAGTCAAGAAACTTATTGAGCCATTCCGGATCACCATTGAAATTATGAATTATCCCACCATATTCACCGACATGACTATCTTTCAAAACTTGATAAGTATCTTCAAAAGCATCTCGAGTATGAATATTAACAGGCATTTTCAAACTATGAGCCAAATCAAGTTGTCGCGCAAAAACTTTGCGTTGTACCTCTCTCGGGGATTCATCCCAATAATAATCTAGTCCAATTTCTCCTAACGCGACAGTTTTAGGTTCTTTTAGTTGCTCAACTAGCTTATCCTCAGCTTTTTGATCATAGTCTTTAGCAACATCCGGGCAATAGCCAACAATAGCATATAAGTTATCGAATCTTTGACTCAAGTCAATCGCACGTTCGTTAAATTCAGGATCTTGTCCAGCAACCGCACTTTTCACAACACCTAATTCTTTAGCTCGTTCAAGATAAATGTCTTCTTTTCCGCGAAAAGATGCATCATTTAAGTGTGTATGCGAATCAAAAATCTCCATTAGCCTAATTCAGCTCCAACCTCATGTTCATCGCCAACAATAGCTAACTTAACCTTGCCATCCTTTTCACTAGATAAAAGCATACCTTGACTTTCATGTCCTAGCATCTTACGTGGCTTTAAGTTAGTAACTGCAAGGACCTTTTTATCTAAAAGTTCACTTGCATCTGGATAAAACTTACGAATACCACTTAAAATTTGACGTTCGTTTCCATCACCAAAATCAAGTTTAAACATTAATAATTTACTTGATCCCTTTACTGGCTCAACGGATAAAATTTGACCTACTTGAATTTTGACTTTGTCAAAATCATCAATTGTAATGTGTTTTTCTTCTTTTTGTTGACTTCTAGTCTTCTTCTTTGGCTTAGCCTTCTTCATTTCTTCCTTAATGTACTTAACTTCAACATCATTTTTAAGTCGTGGGAAGATTGGCGTCGGCTTTTCTGTTACCTTAATGTTCCAGTCAAAGCCGCCAAAATCAAGTTTCTTTTGATCATCATTCTTCCAGTCAAGTCCGAGTTGTTCAAACATCTTAACTGGGCTCTGCGTCATAACTGGTGCAATTAAAATTGCAATTAAACGTAAACTTTCAGCCAAGTTAGTCATTACTTTAGATAGTTCTTCACTCTTGCCCTCTTTGTTTAACGTCCAAGGTGTAGTTTCATCAATATATTTATTTGCACGAGAAATGAGCTTCCAAACACTATCTAAAGCTTGAGAGAAGTGGAGGGCATCCATTTGTTTTTGATATTCAGCAATTGTTTCATTAGCTGTTTTAATTAAATCTTTTGCAAATTCATCCTGTTCTGAAGCAACTGGAGCAACTTGGCCATCTTGATATTGATTAATCATTGAAACAGTTCTATTTAACAAGTTACCTAAGTCATTAGCCAAATCAAAGTTAACTCTTTCAACAAAATCTTCCGGAGTAAAAATACCATCTGAACCAAATGGAATTGCACGCATCAAGTAATAACGAAGAGCATCTAAGCCATAACGTTTAACAATCATTTCTGGGTAAACGGCATTACCCTTTGATTTAGACATTTTACCGTCTCTCATTAATACCCAGCCATGCCCAAAGATTTGCTTTGGAAGAGGAAGATCAAGTGCCATTAACATAATTGGCCAATAAATAGTGTGGAAGCGAACAATTTCCTTACCAACTAAATGTACGTCAGCTGGCCAATATTTCTTAAATAATGCATCATTATCTGAACCATATCCAAGAGCAGTAATATAGTTAGAAAGAGCATCAATCCAAACATAAACAACATGCTTAGGATCACTAGGCACAGGAATTCCCCAATCAACAGTCGTACGAGTGACAGATAAGTCTTCTAAGCCTGGCTTAATAAAGTTATTTACCATTTCTTTCTCACGAGAGTGAGGCAAAATAAAGTCTGGGTGATCCTTGTAGTATTGAAGTAAGCGATCAGCATATTTACTCATTCTGAAGAAGTATGATGGTTCCTTAACTAAACGTACTTCATGTCCTGATGGAGCCTTTCCGCCAATCACATTGCCATCATCATCTTTATATACTTCAGCAAGTTGTGATTCAGTGAAGTATTCTTCATCTTCTACAGAATACCAACCAGTGTACTCACCTAAGTAAATATCTCCTTGTTTTAATAATCTTTCAAAAATCTTTTGTACAGCTTTAACGTGATCTTCATCAGTTGTTCTAATGAAGCGATCATAGGAAACGTCTAACATTTTCCATAGGTCCTTATAGGAATCAGCCATTTTATCTACAAATTCTTGTGGTTTAATTCCTTGTGCTTCAGCTTTTTGCTCAATCTTAAGTCCATGTTCATCAGTTCCAGTTAAGAAGAATGTATCAAAACCGCGAGATTTTTTATAACGAGTCATGGTATCAGCAGCAATAGTAGTGTATGCATTACCGATAGTTAATTTTCCAGATGGATAGTAAATAGGTGTAGTAATATAGAAAGTTTTCTTTTCAGCCATCTTTATTCTTCCTCTCATAAGTCTTTTAACTGCTAGTATAACATAGCATGCCTACATAAATTTGTGTACCAAAAAAGGAATTTCTTTTTAGAAATTCCTAGTTAGATTGATTTTGTTTTTTCATTACCATGCTATTACTCGGATGGTGAATTGAATTTTTTAGTAATTGGCTAGTGATAGAAATAGGAACTGCATCAGAGGTTAATCCGACAACTACTGCAAGAGCAAATACTAAAGTATTTTCCCAGTTGCCATGCATCATACTACTAATTACTAAAAACAAAGGAACAATAACTGCAGCTAGAATTAAAAATACTCTTGTTAAATTTCTGGTATCTAAATTAAACACGTGCTTCTTTAATTCCATCTTGGAAATATTTTGAGATAATTTTCCAAAAATAGTCTCTTTTCCAGTCGCAAATACTACTCCAACTCCAGAACCAGAGATAATTCTGGTACCTGCGTATAAAATATTGGCATAGTCTACATAACCATGATTGTTTCTCTGACCTAAAGAAGTAATTTCACTCTTATATACTGGATTATCTTCATCCATAAAGAAATCGGCTGAACAAATTATATTATTATTCTTTAAAATTCTTACATCTGCCGGAACCACTTCTCCAGCTTGTAACAAGATAATATCCCCAGCCACTAACTCTTTAGTTGCCAACTCTTGTGGCATGCAGTCGCGCATAACTTTAGTAGTGGGTGATATTTTATGTAGTAAATTTTGAATAGCCGCTCTAATTTTGATATTTTGAATGAAACTTAATATTCCAGAAATAGCTAAAACTAAAATAATTAAAACAGGTGTATCTAAATTATGAACTTTTAATTTATAGTTAAGCATAATAGATACAATTGCTAAGCCTAAAAGAATACTTGTAAAAGGCGTCATAAATGCTTCACATAAAAATTGAAGTCTAGTATTTTTAGGTTTATTTACAATTTCGTTAGGACCATTTTTTGCTAAGCGTTGCCTCGCATCTTTAGTTTGAAGGCCACTAATTGAGGTTTTTAATCGTTGCAGTGTTGCAAATTTATCTTCGCATGCAATCCGGCGCACCAGCTTGGTGTCTGTAGTATGTCTTTTGCCGGAAGTGTTGATTTTTAACATCTTCAACATCCTTTCTTAAGAACCTAGCAAACAAACAAAAAGCCGATGCAAAAACTGCATCGGCTTAAATCCAAGCGATTTTTATACTCGTCGTTCAGTTTTAACACTACGTGACGTAAGGTTATAAAAATATAACTAGCTGGCTGGGGAGGGCCTTATATCGACGATCCCTGTTTGACCCGTTGGCATCTCTGGATGTTGCTGGGCGACAGCATGTGTTCACGTAGGAGTCTCACCTAACAGTTTATTTGCTCTAATATTTAATTTCTATTGATACTTTAACGGCTAACTAGCTTTTAGTCAAGCCCTAATGTGGCTTTCGCGTGCTTTTGAATAAAACTAATCCAAAACTAATTAAAGCTGCAATCACTAATCCCCAAACTAAACTTACACTTTGTGGATGATCAATTTTTTGTAACTCTTCTTGCGTCAAAGAATTTTTATCATAAGATAACTTATCTTTTTGGGCAATTAAAGTTGCACAGGCATTAAAAACTAATCGAATTCCTGAGTTGAAGCTTGATTTTTTCTCACTTCTTAATTTATCGCCTGCATATCGAATAATGTTGCTACACTTATTTTGTGTCAAAACATCTTGGTAATTTTTACCAACAAGAATTTGAACATTTTTTCTTTTATTTTGTAATGCAGCTACAATAATTACCTGATTTTTCATCGGCCTAATTTTATTTATATCATTACTATTTTTTAGACTTAAAAGCCGAATCTCAGGTTTATTTTTTGTTTTTTGATACTCTTTATTTTTTTGAGTTACTAATTCTTTAGTTTGGTTATTAAATAAATTTTGCAGATCACTAACAAAAGAAGTTGTACTAGCAGTAAATAGTAAAAAAGAAATTAGGAGTATTCCAAAACTGATAAACTTATTTTTCATTATCCGTCTTCTCTAACCTCTCAGCTAAGCTTTGAACATATTTATGATCTAGCGTTACTTGTTCAATCGCCACACCCTTTTCACGCAGTAACTTGAGTGCTAACGGATTATCATGATAATCATAATAATAGTTAATTTTCTTAATACCAGCCTGAACTAAGCATTTGCTGCAATTAAAGCAAGGAAAATAAGTCACGTAGATTTCAGTACCTTCAGTTGAAATACCATTTTTAGCACACTGAATTAAGGCATTCATTTCTGAGTGAATAGTTCTAACACAGTGTCCATCAACCATTAAGTGACCAACGTCATCACAATGAGGTTGTCCAGAAACACTTCCATTATAACCAGTGGCAATCATCCGGTCGTCCTTGACCAACACACTTCCCACTAGGGCTCGGTCACAAGTTGAGCGCTGTGCAATAACTAACGCCTGCATCATAAAATATTGCTTCCACGGAATCCTGTCTCTTGTCATCAGTCTTACCCTCTTTAAATTATTTATTTAACCTATCAAAATAATTTAAACCAATTGCTTCTCTAACTTCTTGTAAAGTTTGGTTAGCAACTTCATTTGCCTTCTTTGATCCCTCTAGTAACATTTCGTATACAGCATCTGGATCTTGAGCAAACTTCTCTCTACGCTCTCTAATTGGCCCAAGTTCTTCTTCAAGAACCTTATTCAAGTAGCGTTTAATTTTAACGTCCCCTAAGCCACCTTTTTGATATTGTTCCTTAAGTTCAGCCACCTTATCTTTATCTGGTGCAAAAACATCAAGATAAGTAAAGACAGTATTACCCTCTACTTGACCAGGATCTTCAACATGAATATGGTTTGGATCCGTGTACATTGACATAACTTTCTTTTGTACAGTCTTTGCATCATCGGACAAGTAAATTGCATTTCCAAGTGATTTAGACATTTTTGCATTTCCATCTAAACCTGGAAGTCTACCTTGTCCCTTTGGTGGGAAGTAACCCTTTGGTTCAACTAAAATATCAGTGTTATAAACTCTATTAAAAGTACGAACAATTTCTCTAGTTTGTTCAAGCATTGGTTCTTGATCATCCCCAACTGGAATTATTGTTGCTTTAAAAGCAGTAATGTCTGCTGCCTGAGAAACTGGGTAGTTTAAGAAACCAACTGGAATTGAATCTTTAAAATTCTTTTGCTTAATTTCAGTTTTAACAGTTGGATTTCTTTCTAGACGTGCAACTGTTACCAAATCCATGTAATAAGCAGTTAATTCAAAAAGAGCAGGGATTTGTGATTGCACATAGATAGTAGACTTTTCAGGATCTAGTCCAACAGCTAAGTAGTCCAAAGCTACTTGAATTAAGCTATTCTTAATTTTTTCAGGATCTCTAGCATTATCAGTTAGTGCTTGAGTGTCCGCAATCATAATATAAGGGTCATATTTACCTTCATTTTGTAATTTTACACGGTTTTTTAAGGAGCCAATATAGTGACCAATATGAAGTTTTCCGGTTGGTCTATCTCCAGTTAATAAAATTTCCTTTGTCATATTTTTTCTCCAATATATCTGTAATCTTTAGCTTTACCTCCAATTCTAGCAAAAATCCTTATTTGTTTAAACTTACCTAAAAGTTGCTAAAATTAAATTGAGAGAAAAATTACATAAAGAAAGGATGAATAGAGATGTGTAGTCATTATGAAATGCCATCGCTTAAAGAAATTAAGACATATCTAAAAACTGATTTAGAATTACCACTAGTTGTATCAAAAAACATTGAAGACAAATTTGAATCTGTTACTCAAATTTATCCTAAATCTCCATCTTTAGTTATGCTATATAGCGATGACGAACTAAAGTTAGTTGAAAAGAAATGGGGCTATCCAAGTCCATTTAAAAAGAATCGAGTAATTTATAATGCTCGGGTAGAGCGTTTTTATGAAGAAAAACCATCAATGTGGGATGATTCATTTGCTCGCCAGCGGTGCATTATTTTAGCTAATGAATTCTGGGAAAGTAGTAAGCAAACTTACCTTGCATCAAATAACAAAACCTATCATGAACACTCATCTTTTACTGCAAAAGATGAACCGATGGCATTAATTGCTGGTATTTATAAAGGGGATGACTTTTCAATGGTCACTACTGCTTCTAATGATACTGTGCTTCCAGTTCATGAAAGAATGCCCTTAGTGTTAAAGCCATCTGAATTACGTCGTTGGCTCTTTCAAAACTTTACTTCTCTACTTGACCGGTCAGAATATAACCTAGACAGACATCAGTTGCCACATCGTTAGCAAAATGATATAATCATTTTGCTTATGCGGGTATAGTTTAATGGTAAAATGTCAGCTTCCCAAGCTGAAGATGCGGGTTCGATTCACGCTATCCGCTTATATTAAAAAACGAGGAACTTTATGAAGTTCCTCGTTTTTTGTTAGGCTAAAATCACCATAAAAATTCCATTTAGGATTGCTAAATAAATT
>CAMFQH010000032.1:0-12163 GCA_945980025.1 uncultured Lactobacillus sp. | reverse complement strand
CTCTTTTATTAACTAATAATTTTATAAAAATTTTGCAAAATAAAAAAGCCCCAATGCTTTCGCATTAAGGCTTTTTATTTACTATTTAAGCACCGTGATATTTTACTAATGAGTAAATATAATTACAGTTCATGTTTATTGATAAATCAGCATCTTTACTGTCGTATCAAGGTTTTAAGCATCTTACTATTTTATAGCGTTTTATCAAATTTTGCTTATTTTTATATTTTTTGTCCGTGTTTTGTCCGTGTTTTTCATCTAAGAAGTATTATTTTAAATAACAATTCCATGGCAATATTTTATAGATTTCATAATTAGTCAATGCTTTATTTATATTATACAGCAGAAAACTATTTTATATTTTGTACTTTAAATATAATTACCACCTAAAATAAATTTAAAGGCCATAGAATCTTCTTCTCAACAGTATATTATAGTCATTTGCAAAAAAGCTGCCTTGGGATTTAATGTCCAAAACAGCTTTTATTTATTTCAATTTTTCTTTCAAGGCTTCTGTTAATGTCTGTGAAAAATTAATTCCAGCTTGTTCAGCCTTATAAGCTAAATCACCTGGAATAGTTGTATTTTTCTTTACAGTAGCTGGCTTGGTTTCCATTCTTGCCTTTTCTAAATCAGCAAAAATAGGTACCACAAGTTTTCCAGGATTTTGTTTTTTTACTATTTCAATGTCCGTAGGAACAGGTAACTGATTTTTGGGAATATTATATAAAAATGCTCCTAAAATTTCTGAACCTTTAGCCATTGCTTCGCCTTCTCCATTTCCTTCAGTTATAGCACCTTCAACATCAGGAAAAGTAACGGTATAATATTTTTCTTTATTTTCACTATCATCTAAAATAGCGGGATATACAACGAATGCCATTACTAAAAACCTCCATAAACGAAGCAATGAATTAACGCATTGCTTCGTTTATGATTATACGTATTAATACGTATAATGTCAAACTTGAATATAAATTTTTACGACTTTTTCATACTTTTATATGATTTCTTTGTACTTTTGTGTAGTTTTTTCGTATTTTTATATCATTTTTGTAAATAATAATCTATAATGTATTGCATAAATAAAAGAGGAGCCTGATAGCTCCTCTGCAGAAATACTATTTTTCTTTGTTGATAATACGCAAAATTTGGTGTGCAGTTCCAGGTGCAAGAGTATCTTTTCTTCTAGTGTAAGGAATAGATACTCTTTTTCCGTTTTCCATATTTTTAAAAATATGGTGATCACCAACAATGTTTACTTCAACAAAGTTTAAAGCTTTCAATCTTTTTACAAGATATCCAGCTCGATATTGAGTCATTCACATACCTCCCCTCATATTTAAGATATTGTTATTATACGCCTTTTAGGCGTATGTTGCATTGCAAATTAGTTTTTAAGCAATATTTTGTTATTGTAAAAAAAGGCCACTCTGAACGTAATGTTCTGAGTGGCCTTTCATAGATTTAGAGGAGCTTTTCACACCCCTTTTATTTGATTTTACCTAACGTTTTACCGTATTTATCTTTAGCAACAATGTAGCCATATGAGCCGCCTGAACGTGGTTGACGCAACCATAAACGAAGTGGGCCTTGCAAAGTTGCATCAAACTTGACTTCACTGCCTTTAGGAAGTTCAGCAATAGCAGGTGCATCTATATGTGGTGATTTGTGCAACTTTAATTTTTGACCTAGCACAAACGTACCGTTCTTTTTCTTCCATGTTGCTGCTGGCGTAGTGGTTGATGTTTTATGTGATGTAGATTCTTTTTCAGGATTAAACAATTTAATAGCATTATCGGTTACAGTAATTGAGCCATCAATATTATATCCTAATAAATTATCTGTGTATTGCCATAAGTCAACATAGTTAGCAGATGGGAAGTACCCAAAGTTTGGGTGCTTATCTGCAGCCACTTTGTTTCCAAGTGGGTATGCTGCTAACCAGAAAAAGTCCATATAAGGCTTGATCTTTTCAAGATTGAAGTTCGGTAGCAAATATTTATAAGTATAGAAACCGGCTTTAAATCCAGCTTTACGCAATACTTTTAAAAATGCAATTACTGAACTGGTAGACATGTCTTGAATTTCAGCATCAAGAATTAACAATGTATTCTTTATTACGTTAACTTTTTCTTTTGCCACTTTAACAAACATATTAGCTTCTTTAATCGCTTGACTATCATTATGGAATCTACCGAAGTGGTAAAAAGCAAATCCGGTTACACCGCCAGCCGCTGCACGATTAATCAAAAGCTTAATATCAGGATTAACATAGTTAGTGCCTTCCGTTAGTTTAACAATTAACTTAGTAGCGCCAATTCTAGCGTAGTCTTTAGCAGTTAACTTTTCTTGATAGTTTGAAGCATCTAAGACAATTTCTCTAGTCATATAATAACCTCTTAAATTTTTAACTATTTCTTTGTGGCCACAAATTATTGTTCTTTGTTTGCAGTAGTTTCAGTTTTGGCCACAATTTTTTGTTCAGGTTTAGTAGCAACGTCAGTAATCTTTTTGCCATCAAAAGTATCAATTAGACCTTGAGTTTGCTTCATAACCGTTACACCTTTTTCAATCATCCCATGCAAATATTCACTGGTTGGGTGTGGCAAATGTGCCATGTCCAAGATAAGCAAAATAGCATTTAATACTTGCGTAAACTTTTCAGTACCAGTACCACCGTCTTTTTCTGCTTGAATAACTAGTGGCTCTACTACTTGCTCTACCATTTTTTGTGCTTTTGCCATCTTGTCACCGGCTGCAGCCTTACGGTCAATTTCAACTTTGTTCTTGGTGTAGTAGGCAACAATTACAACCAATGCTACACAAGATAAAGTAGTGATTAAATCTAAAATTTGACTAATGGTCATTTGTTTTTCCTCCATTAAAAAAAGCATCCGCTTCTGGATGCTCTTTAATATAACTATTTATCAAAATCTGCTTTTCATCTATATTTCGTTGAAATTGCAGATTTTCTTCTTTCAACTTATCTATTTCTTTTTCCTGTTGTTCGCTTTTTTTCTGGAAATGATCACGTTCTTCTTTCAGCGCATCAAAGACCCATTTCCAGATTGCAACCAGGAAAGCACCTATACCACCTAGATAAGGCAACACTTTAAATATTCCATTGATAAAGCATCACCTCATTCTAATAATTATGCTTCGAACTCTTTCCGATTATTGAAAAATCAAAAAGTAAAACGATAACTTCCAGGAATCCTGCTGTAAACATATGTGGTTTTCCACTAACATAACCGTGACAAAATTCTGCAGTAGCTCCAAAGGCTAATAATCCTGCCGTAATTATCAGAAGATTACGATTTACAGTGATTTTATTTTTATCACTAATTGCCCAATTAAGAAGGCAAATTCCTACAGCAATAAAAACGCCGCCAATCAAATCATCATTTAGAAATCCAACTGCAAACGGTGGCCAAAAGAAGTAGAAGTCATTGCAAATTAAGATTAAACCTATGCCGATCATTGCCAAGCTCAAAATTGCATGTTGCGGATGGTTTGTAGGCATGT
Organism: uncultured Lactobacillus sp.; assembly: GCA_945980025.1. Classification (GTDB taxonomy): domain Bacteria; phylum Bacillota; class Bacilli; order Lactobacillales; family Lactobacillaceae; genus Lactobacillus. Next base: position 8,635 of record CAMFQH010000032.1, on the reverse strand, counting down.
ATTTCTTTAATTTATTCATAACGAATCAACTGCCCTTCTATTTATTAGTTGAAGGATCAGTCTTAGTACTATCAGTTGTAGAAGCTGGTGAACTTGTTGCAGGTGCTTCAGGAATAAAATCAGGTTTGATCTTGTAAGTAGTATTATCTGGATTATCATTTCCTAGCCAAACATAATCGGCTGCTTTGAAGTGATCATACAAGTCATTTTGCAACTGCTTAAAGTCTTCAGTGTCCTTTGATGGATCATTCCATTTTGCCCATTCCTGTTCAAAGTTACCTTGACCAATCAAGTTAATTCTTTGTTTGTATTGAGCTAAAACATAACCGGGAGTTAGCCATTGCCTAATTTCACGATATCTATCGCTAATTGCATTCTTGAAGAACTTAGTGAATCGAACAAATAAGTTGTTATTGCTACCAAATGGCAAGTTTACACCAACTTTAGGTGTTTCAAAAACTTTACCACCCATCCAGTTTGCATTGTAAGTACAGTCAAGATCATATAACTGGTAGTACCAAATTTTGCCGTCCCAAGTTAAAAGAACTTGATTCTTACCATAAGCATCTCTAGCACCAAGAATATTGGTTACAACAACATAATCAATCATAGATGGAATGTCGAAGTGCTTATCTAAATCCTTAACGAAAGTAGCATCATCTGATTTAATTACCCAATTGATCAGATCTGTGACTGCCTTCTTTTGATCATCAGTAGCCTGACCATCAGGATTTAGTGACAACCAATCTGATTCATCCATTTTTACACCTGTATCAGGTACTTGGATAAATTGACAAATATCATTGTATTGGTTAGCCATGATAGCCCATTTGGTGTAGCTAAAGTCAGGACGTGGCAAATTGAAACTATAAATTCCTTGATATTCTCCGTTCAAGAATAAAATAATTGGAAAACCATCAATATAACCGAAATTATCTTCGTTGATTAAATCACGAGGCAACTCGGAGCGACTAGCTGATACTTTAGCACCAATATTAGCTGATACTGGATCACGGCTTAACATACCGTCATTATAGTAGGCCTTTAAGTTAAACTTGTGATGTTCTTGCCAGCTTGGCTGTACTCTGATTTTGTCTTTTTCAGAGTAGTCAGATTTGGTTGTTTTCAGACGATAACCTTTTTTGGCTAAAGTTGCTGAAGATGATCCTTGCCATTTTACAGTTCCATAACCGCTTAAATGAGTATTTTTATTTTTGTAGTCGTAAGTGATGTTCTTAGCGTGATCGTGATCCATACCAGACAAGTCGCCATTAATCATCATGATTGGCAAACCGTATTGTTGTTCAAGTTCATCAATTGATTTGGTAGTGATTTTATCAATTTTAACTTTGTCAAAATCAAGCTTTAAAGATAAATCGGTTAAAATAATTTGCTTAATTGGCGTTGTGTTAGGGTTAACCAACTGCAAGCGGATAAGGCTCGCATTGCTATAAGTAGAATCAAGCTCAAAGCGATTACTATAGGTGATAATTTGCGAGCCTTTAGTTTTGATTTGATCAATCACTTGACCACCGCCATCACCGCCAATTCTTTGACCTTGAGCATCAAAAAATGCAGCAATTAGATTGAGTGTCATATCTTCTGCTGTCATCATGTCAAATTTAATTTCGAGAGGTTGACCAAAATAATCTGGACTGCTTTTAATTTCCCATTGAGGGCCACCATAGGCTTCTGTATTTGGATTTACAACCCTAAGCCAGTTCTTGCCCAAGTAGTTAATAACACTTAGCTGGTCGTTACCAGTATCACTCCAAGCAGGGTCAGGAATGCCATCAGCAAAATTGCCGTTTTTAATTAAATTAGTGCTTAAAGTTGAATAATCGTCATAAATAACGTTAAAAATTATGTCAGTAACTCTAATCTCTTTAATTACTTTTCCATCTGGTTGGACAATCTGCAAATATAATATGTCAGCATTTGAGAAATCAGCACTTAAACCAGTAGTGTAGTTATACGTTACACTACGCCCTGCTTTAGTATCAAAACGACTGAGCATAACAGCACCTACTTGTTTGCCTTGAGAGTCGAATCCCATGATATCTGCCTGTAAAGTCATGTTTTCTGCTGTCATCATCGTAAATTTGATACGCAAAGGATAATTTTGACCTAGGACTTTGATTGGATTATTGCAACGCCAAGACAAACCTTGATAAGTCGTTTGTTTATCCGATGTTAAAGACAACCAGTTATGATCAGCGAAATTAAGTACTGATAAGTTTCCATCTCCCGTATTGCTTGATACTTGTGAGCTTACAACACCGCTAGATATAGAGCCGTCAGCAATTAAGTTGCCTTGAGTGTCTTGGGACTGATCGTAAATCACTCTTAAATCAAGATCGGTTAGTCTCAAATGCTCAATTGGTGCATTATCAGGCTGTAAAATTTGTAAAACAAAGTGATCGGCATTTATAAGATCGTCCGCAATTTTGAAGTTAATATCTTGAGCAGTATAACGCCAGCTTTGTGTACTAATTTCCTTTAATCTTTGACCACCACTTGGGCCACCCATTCGCTCCCCTTTATCATTAATACCAATTAGATTAATGTCTACGGTTGTATCGCTTGAGGTTGCTAGTTTGAGTTTTAATTTTAAAGGATAATTTTGTCCTAGTTGAACGATAGGGTTAGTTACTTCAATGGCTACCCCTTGATAAGCTTGAGCTTCCAAAGATTGGAACTCAAGCCAGTTTTGATCAGCAAAATTAAATACTGATAAGCTACCGTTCCCTAAAGAGCTAGATGCAGGAACAGGAGAGCCAGTACTAAAATCTCCATTTTCGATTAAATTTCCTTTGCCTAAATTTATTTGATGATATTTAAGATAGCAAGCTACACCAGTAACACGCATTTCTTGCACTGGTTTACCGTCGTTTTGCACAATTTGAAAATAAAAATGATCAGCATTTATAAACTTGTTATCAATCGTAAAATCAACGCTAAAGTGTTTGAATTCCCAAGTATTTGTTGGAATTGTTTTAATAGTCATGCCACCTAAGCGATTATTTTGGTGGTCAAATGGCACGAAATTAACGTTTAAAACCATCGGTTGAGCGGCCACAAGGTCAAATTCGATGTGGAAAGGATAGTTGTTTCCCAAATTTTTAAGCGGATTATCAATCCACCAGTTCATGCCGTGGTAAGCTTCAGCGGTATCAGATTGTAGACAAGCCCAATTTCGATTCAAAAAGTTAAAAATATGGAGCTTATCTGAACTTAAATCTCCCCAGACACCATCAAGCGTGCCATCGGAAAAGCTACCATTCTTGATAAGATTCTCTTTTAAAACCATGGATTTAACATCACCAATACTTTGTTCAACTTGTTTATCTAATTGAGCAGTTTCATAAGGACCAGCATCAGACCACTGACCATTAAGCCACATGTATAAATGCTTGGTATCAAGAGTGACAAACAAGCCATCCGCACCGTTAGGGTAAGTATTTCTTAGAGTTTGTTCGTCAGCAATTCCGACAGGAGCAGTCTTCATATTTTTCAAGCGATCATTGATTGCTGTACTGATCTTGGAAATGTCTTCTTGGTGCTGGTGAATAGTTACAATGTCATTGTCTTTGATTTGAGTAAGCATGTCAGCTACTCTGCCAGCCAAATGCGTAGCATCGCCACGCCCTTCATCAATTTCAGCTTGCATCGCAACTAAAGCATCTTGAGAATTTTTAACTTGAGAATTATAAGCATTCCGTGCATCATCAATAACCTGTTGAAGCTGTGTTTGATAGTCTTGGTCGTGCTGATCAAGCTTAACCTTGAAGTTTTGCAAAGCTTTATCCAAATCACTGATATAGACATCGCACGCATGACCCATTTGAGCAATGCCAGGCAATACTCTAAACCAGACAGTTACCCCAGAAATATGTGGCTGGCTTGAATCATCACGATCATCTAAAAGACCAATGTAGCCCTTGAAAATACCGTCTCGAGGGAACATTTGCTCAGGGAAATAGTAAGTTGCTTGACCACCTGCTTGGCAGTCGCTAGGGTTGCCTGTGTAGCGCACAGTTGCGGCATCAGGGGCAAGTTGCAAGTCTTTTTTGTCGTCAAAACTATAGTTGCCGACATTGCCTTCAATGTAAGGCTTCATGCCAGTAGTATCCAGCAGTCTGCCTTGATAAGTCCATACGACTTGCAAGCCAAAACGATTGTCGCCCACACGCCCCTTAAAATAAGGCGTTAAATCCCAGATTTCTGAGCCTTCTTTTGCTAAATCCATTTTGATTCGGTAAAAACGGCCATTGTTGTCGTGGGTTACTTTTGTTTCTTCTACCATAAAAATTCCTTTCTAATTAATATCATGAGGGAGTGTAGGATCACTCTCTTCGATAATTACGCCATTATTATCATCAACTACGTGTGTATCATTAATATCTTCAGATACCGGCGTAGTGTCAGTAGGCAACTCATCAGTATCGTTGATATAGACAGCATTAAACACTGCATCTTCCAGCTTACTAATCCGAGCGTCTTGCTTTTCAATAGTTTCATTATCTTTGGTATGTTGTTCTTTTAAATTATTAAAAGATTCTTGCAATTGATGAATTTCATCTCGATGGTTATTAAGATTCTCTTCTAATGTATTCAGCAAGCCTTCAACCTTATCAAACTCAGTATTACCATTGTGCCAATTCCGGTTAAGGTGTTCACGATAATTTCCATCCTGACTCGCATTAGATTCTTCTTCAAAAATTGCCATCTAACCACCTCATTTCTTCTTGCTAGCACTAAGAGATGCTTTCAAGGCATCAATTTCCGCTTGTTGCTGCTTCAACTTTCTCTTATTACTGTTGATCCGCTTAAGGTTAATGACGTGCCAGTTACCTACGTTGTTACGCATACTGTCGTTGTCGTTAACCAAATCCAAAATGCCGGAATTGCTTACTGACAAATCATAGATGTCATCATTAAGATCAGCATAAGAATCACGCAACTCCTGAAATTCTCGTTGCTGACGTATTTGATAAAGCACCGGATCAGTTCTGAAATTACCAAAGGTAATCTTGTCAGCAACAGAGTCATCTTCTGGATGTCGTTCAATAGCGGTAATTCTAGCTTTTTGAGCCTTATCTCTATTAAGCTGCATTAACAGACCTTGATTTCCAAGTTCAACCTCGCCATGAATTTTTGAAAAAGCTTTGAAGTTACTACCAGTTACTGTGTAACTGACAAGCGGTGTATCATGCACCAGACTTTTTGCTTTTGCCTTCAGTTCATCCATTGTGAAGTTAGACTTGTAATAAACGGTTTTCGCATCGATTACCGGATATCCTTCTTGTTCAACCAATGGTGAGATATAGGTAAAGTGATTTTTATACTGAATACCATGCGTTGTCTTAGTATCTTTTTTAACCGTTGAGGTAGGAACCTTCTTACCATCAATGGTTACACTCAGCACCTTCTTCTCGTATTTTCTCTTATACCGGCTTCGAGTCGTTAACTCTTTACGTTCCTTCTTATATCCAGGCTTTTTGATTTTGCTGGACTTCTTTTTAAAAGAATTAGTTTCCTTAGCAGCATGGCTTACCGAAGACTTTCTGGTTTTCTTTGGATTGGAATAAACCGTGATCTTGGTAGTAATGTTGCTGTAATTTTCTTCCTTGTCGATCTTTTGGCAATTAACCTTGTCAACGAAGTAAAAAGAATCCTTCTTACCAATTTTCTTTGCAATGATGCACGTCAGGTTATCCCATTTATACTCAAAACCAAAATCAGTAGCCAACTTCTTTAATAAAACGTCAGCATAGCCTTTTCCAAAACCGTCTGGATAGGAATACATCTTCTTTTTAAGACTTTCATCGCATTTAACCTTGATACCTGTACCCTTAAAGAGAAAATCTAGACAGGCAGATAATGAAATCTTGTCATCAACTTTTTTAGTAATGACCGTCTTTTTATCTTTTTTAACGACTGATTTATCCCTCATAACAGTTTCTCCGGTTTTGGTTGTATGAGGAACTTTCTCAGTTACTCTGTATTTAATAATTTCCGTTTTAGGTATCTTTTTGGTCTTACCGTGAAGCAACTTGCCAATGTATTTCCAATGCAGCTTCTTAGCTATCTGAATGCCGGTAACCGTGATTACAGGAGGATCAGTTGAATCATCAATTTTGGGCTCCTGTAAATAAAAACGTTGGCCACGGCACACAATTTCAGAAAAAGGCATGATCATTGTTTCAGCTAAGCGGTTATTAACAAAATCATTGTTAACCGGATGCAGCCGATCCAACTTGGCATTGGTTGCTGAATAAAAATTGATGGTAATCGTTGATAAACTACCTAGATTTTCATTAATAGTCACGTCATTGGTAACAATAGGTGCTTCATCACCCTTTGGAGTTTTAATGTAAACGCCCATCTTTCACCTCAATAATAAAAACGAAGGTCAAAACTAACCCTCGTTGCTCCATATACGTTAAAACTATTCCATCCACGCTCAATGTCGATGTGACCATGATCGGTATTCTTATAATCAAAATTGCCATCAACGGTGCAGATATATCCATCCAATACCAAATTGCCAAAACTTTTGTTATAAGTAAATTTTGTTCCATTAGTATTGTTCTCAATTAAAAAATTAGAACCATTCTCTGCAATGATCTTGCCGTGTAAGCCTTTTGCTCGTAGTGCAATATTGCCTGGATTAAAAATCTTTATGGTATCTTCATTCACAACAGAGTAAATCGGATTTTCACCGCCATGCTCGAAGTGAGTGCCTAGACCAAAGAGGCCTAACGGATATTGATTAGCTGGAATATCTGAACCAAGTTCACCAGTTGAATGTGTGGTTTCAGCGAATCCCTTTGGAAAATACAAAGGAATAGATGCTGAACCAAAGCCGGAATTACCACTCATTGTAAAGGTAGGGGCGCCATTCACTGTCGCTTCCCATCTAATATGAGGAATTTCAGCGAAATAAATGTAAAAATTGTACTCGCCATTGAACACCCTTGTTAAGTCCATAAACTTCAACTGCAACCCAGTTACATCACTAGCCATAGTGTTTAACTCTAAGGTTGCAGTTTTTGCTTGCACTTTTCTTGAGGTATCCAGTAGCAAATATTTATTAATCGAAGTACTACTTTGCGTCCAATCTGAGCCCCACGGCTCAAATGTCTTAACATGATACCCTAAAGCATCTAAATCGAACTTCTTACCATTCTTGTGTTGAACAATAATACTAGACAATAGGAATGGCACCCCCCATCTGTGCAATATCAATTTCTTTAGCCCGCAAGATCTTAGACTTCGGATAAGTCTTGCGTGCTATCACATCACTATCTAATTGAATAGTCATGTTTACATTGCCTTTGACCTGGTTCTCTCTATCAGTAACATTCTTAACGATCTGTGTTCCGCCATCGGCTTGCTTACCTGATGAATTTGGTGAGTACCAACGATAACCGTTGGCTGAGCTATATCTCAAATCATCAAAATTAAGAATACTGTCCATCTTTGCAGCCAATCCATCAGGATATTTCTGTGCACGTTCATGAATAGCATCCTTCATCAAATTATCAAAGCTTGGCTTATCTGGATTGATGACGTATTCAGTACCATCTTCAGCAATTGAAGCTATTTCAGGTGTGAATACCTTGCCACCATTGCGGTAACCATGACCTTGACCCAAATAGTACAGGCTAGAACCATATCTATGCTTGGCATAATTAAGTCCGGCAAGTAGGTTATCAAAACCATTCCAGATATTATTGTGGCCACGTAATTTATAAGCAGCAAAAGTACCTGGCTTAACTTGCATCAGACCCATGGCATGACCATCATTTAATCCATCAGTACCGCCCATTGCATGAGGGTTACCACTAGATTCCGTTGCAATTTGTGCTAATACCTTGTTTACCAGTGATCCTGATAAATGAAGCATAGACAATGCACGCTTAACGGCTGGTCTCCATCTTTGAACACCGTCACCAGATGGGTTAGCCATGTGATCACCGAATAAATCAGCTAACTTTCCAATAAATTTCCAGAATCCATTACCAACTTGTTGGTAGATCCTCTTATTGCTTACGCCTTTAGCTGAATCCTTCTTTGATGATCCTTGAGACAAGCCTTTGATTCTACGGTAGCTTACTGGTCCTTCATGAACTGCAGAGATCTTACCAACACCGATACCTGCTGAAGGACTTTGTGCAGAGTAGTAAGTATCTTTACCCATGTAGCCACCAACGTGAGCTGATCCGCCATGACCAAAGAATACTAAATCCCCAGGTTGAGGATGACTTACTGGAACTGTGGCATTAAATTGACTTCCTGAATAGTGAGGTAAATCTACACCTAACTTCTTAGCTGCAGCCATTACCAAGCCGGAACAGTCATAAGCGCTCGGACCAGTGGCACCCCAAACGTAAGGCTTACCTTCACCAAGCTTCATCATTTCTGATACAAGCTTACTGTTAGCAGTAGCACCACCATCGTTTAACTTGCCACCAACCATAGACCATAGCTGATTCCACCAAGATAAAGCACCCTTCTTTGCTGTCTTGAACATTCCAGGTGCCAGTTCAGTGAACAAACCTTTGAAGCCGGAACCTTTGAACTTGAAAATAGCATCTAATGCTTGGCTTGGATGAGAAACAATATTCAT
>CAMFQH010000031.1:0-12333 GCA_945980025.1 uncultured Lactobacillus sp. | reverse complement strand
AAAATTGATAAAAGTTTGTGGCGATCATTCGTACATGGACTAAACTAGCTAAAATCCCAATTACTAATCCAATTAACCAAGTAGCAAGCATCGGACGAAATGAATTAAAAGCTCTTTGCTTTATTACTTGGGCACTTTCTGCATGGCGATGATGATAGTCAGTTCCAAGAAATCTAAAAATGAGTCCCGTTCCAAAACCGATCAAGAGAGCAAATAAAAAACTATTAATATTCAAAAAACGCCAGTTAAAAGATAGTTGGAAATCTCTAATATCTCTAAAACGATATGCACATAACAGCAAAGCTAGCATTCCTGAAACACCAGCCATCTGGGCATCTTTTTGATATAAACGTGCAGTATATTGTGCTGAAAAATATGCAGTAAATAGTCCAAAAGTTCCAAATATTACACTGGTAACGCCCTGACAGGCATACCAGGATGCATTAAAAATCTGATCAGGTAACCACTTATCAAAATAAAAGATATTAGATATTAAACTCGTTGGAGAGAAAACACTCTGCCATAAAAACTGAAAAATACTTCCTACAACAGCAAGTGGCATTAGCATCATCAGAGTTCGATCAGTTACTCTAAAAAATGCTAATCTACGAAGTCGCACAATAGTTTTAAAAATAATTTTTTCCATAATTTAATCCTTACCTCTAATAATCTATTTCCTAGTTTAAATTAAATATTGTAAGAAACCTATTCTTTTTTATTAAAATACAGCTTAAATCGGACAAGCTTCTTTAAACCCAGATTAGACAAAGAACATGCTATAATGATGAGGAAAATAAAAAGGAGAAAAATTATGGCTAAACGAAGTTTTTCGATTAATGATGAAACTGACCGTCTACTCAACTACTATTTAAATCATTCAGATAAAGAATGGGACTTAGTAATTAATGAAGCAATTAAAAGCTATGTATGTGATCATTTAACTCAAAAGCAAGTTCATGAAGCAGTTAAACATACCGGAAAAGATGCCTTTCCAGCTAATGAAGTTCTTCGTACTTTCAATAGTAGCTGGATCAATGGCGAGTCTTAATATTCATTGCATAAAGTCATACCTTCCGGCAAAATAAAGGTAGCAATTCTACAAAATAAGCTGACACTTGTCAGCTTATTTTTATACAACTATTCTTGATTAAAAGGAGGAAAATACATGCTAAAAAAACATGCGCTAGATCCAATTAAGTTAATCTGGTTATTTGCTGGTTCTTTAATAATTAATACTGGTGTTAGTTTTATTTGGCCACTAACTACCATTTATATTCATAATTATCTTCATGAAACACTTACAGTAGCTGGGATTGTTTTATTCATAAATTCAGCTTTTACAATGATTGGAAACGCAGCTGGAGGTCTTTTATTCGATAAGTGGCATCCTTACCAAACCCTTTTAACTGGTGTCAGTATTTCCACTTTATCCACTTTCTTACTAGTTTTATTTCATGGCTGGCCAGCCTATCCAATTTTGTTAATTACTTTAGGCTTAGGTAACGGTATTGTAGTAACTGGTTTAAATTCAATTGCTACTTTAATTAAAAGTCGCAATGCCTCCTATGTGTTTAACGTCTTATACTTCACACAAAATTTAGGTTTAGTATTTGGGTCACTAATGGTGGGATTCATTTTACCTTTTGGTATTACTTATATTTTCTTACTTGCTTTTATTATGTTTGCCTTTTTAAGCATTGTAATCTTTTTTGAATATCGTGGTTTAAACCAGGCTCATGCCTCTACAAATAAAAAAACGACTACAGCTGCCCATCAAGAAAAAATTCCTTACGGCGCAAAAAAAGCTATTTTCTCTATCTTAATTTGTGTTCTAGCTGCTTGGATTGCTTATGAACAATGGAATTCTAATATTTCCTCCTACATGCTTGGCTTACACATGAGCGTTCGGTTATATAGTTTACTTTGGACTCTAAATGCTATTTTAATTGTCCTTATTCAACCGCTATTAACTTACTTTGATGACTGGCTAACTGCACATCTTCATGGACGATTATATATTGGTTTTAGTCTGTTTGGGCTAGCATTCTTACTACTAATTGGAGCAACCCACTACTTTAACTTTGTTTTAGCCATGGCCGTTCTAACATGCGGAGAAATTTTAGCATTTCCTGCTGTTTCAACTTTTGTTAATGATCGTGCTAGTAATAAAGACAAGGGAAAATACCAAGGAATTGTTCAATCAGTTACATCAGCTGGCCGAGCTCTAGGACCGCTAATTGGAGCTTTAGTAATTGATAATTTTTCCTATTTGACCTTATTTGTAGTTTGCACTGTTTTGGTCTTAATTTCTGTCCTTCTATTTGCAATCATTAATGCTTATAACAAGAAAAAAATCGCTGAATAGCGATTTTTTATTTTCTCTAATTTACAAAAAAAGCCTAATTCCACCAACATCGGAATCAGGCTCACACAGTGTTAGGTACCGCTATTCTGACCAAATAAAAGATACATTTTCGCTACCGTAGAAAATGCACCTTGCTACAACGGTACAGGTAAATCTTAGCACAGCAGACCTACTTGCACAACCGCTTTTAAGGAAGTCAAAATCATAAAAAAGGAGATAGAAAATATTATTTCCTATCTCTATGAAGGCGATTTTATTAAATTTTCCATGAGGTCGTTACATATCTCTCTCACTTTAAAATAATCTTTAACTGGATAATTAGACTGAACTACTAATACATCGCGTGTATCGTTTGAGATACGATAGTAAGTTGTATACCCATCGCCTGAACCATTTGAGGAATGAAAATCAGGGAAATTATAAAAACCAGCATTATATTTAGCAGGATCAGCTGGAGCATAAACCGTTTGTATTGATGAAGGTTTTATGATTTCTCCATTCAAAATCGCACTCATAGCCCGATATAAGTCACTATTTGACATTACTAGGCTTCCAGCGCCCAAATCTCCACGTACTCTATCTACGGAAACACTATGTGGTACTAAGTAACCTTGAGAATTTTTAGTATATGGGACCGCAACCTTAATACGTTTATTTTTAGGTATATCCCAATAAAATTCTGTTTCAGATAGACCTAACTTTTTAATATAGGTCTCTTTCACCAGACTTTCATAAGAGCGATGCGTCACTTTTTCTAAAATACCTGATAATAAAATATAGTTACCGGATGAGTAAAAACGTTGGTTATACTGCTTCTTATTGAAAACTATATTATGCTTAATATCATATTTAATTCCAGCTTGATTGTTTTTAAAGACTGGCGTTCCATAACTCGATTCATCTTTTCCTTGTAATCCGGCTTCCATAGTTAGAAGCTGCCCAATCGTAATTTGATTAGCATGGGGCACTTGAGGATAGAATTTCGATAATTTGTCATTAAGTTTAAGCTTTTTCTGCTCAACTTGTTTCATAACTAGGGCACCAGTAAAAACCTTATTAACTGAATTAATAAAAAAAGCTGTTTTGGGTGTATTATGCTCTTTTTTACTAATATTTGCATAGCCTGTAGACTCATTAAGAATTACCTTATTATTCTTAATCGCCAGGATATTACCTGTGATACCTGCTTGTGCTAGTTTTTTTTTATATCTACTGCCGCCTTACTTTTAACATTAGGCATCTTTACATTAGTTTTATTGCCCCATGCCTTAGTAAAGTAGTAACTATTTAGCTTATAGTTGACTGGATGATTCTTTTCTTCCATAAATGGTTTCACATATTGATCCACCTTTAACCATCCATTCCAACCAAGGTGGATAGTATCTTCCATGAAGAATTTCTTTCCACCGTCTTTTGATAAGTTAGCTATATTATTGAAACCTTGAGATGTAAGCTGCTTGGTAATCTTAGCAACGCATTCTTGATACATTGTCTGAGATAAACCAGTATACTTAGCCCACTTTTCATTAACTGGTGGAATAATGAACAACACATTGACATGTTCATGCGCAAGTTCATTTAATACCAATTCAAAGTCTGCATATTCTGGTGACTGAGTATAATCAAAGTCTTTCTGAGAATTCTTTAAGTGCTTTAAGTGCTTATTGTTTAACTTTTTGTCAAAGAAACCATTAGAAATACCAAACTTATTATTTGTTGTTCCCTGTTGTCCCTGTTCATTAGCAAATTGACGTAAGTTGTCATAGGCATAAGTACCTGGCAGTTTACCTGCTTCTTTTTGAATCTTAGGAATGTTATTAGTCATCCCAATAGATGAGAAGAAATTATCTTCATTAGCTAACATTCGACGTCTAGCTTTCAAATACAAAGTTTGATACTTAGACAATTTTTGTCCTGAAGCTAAAGTCATTAATGCATACTTTGTTGTCTCACTAGCAGTTCCAGCTGGCATATCTAACAAACGCCGAGCAGCATAACGAGTAGCTACACTGTCCTTAGCAGTCAAAATCCAATCAACTGCTTGAAGTTGAGAAAAATACATCCCAAAAGCTGCTGGATTTTGACCTTGCTTAGTAAACCACTGTGGAGAAATAATAAAGACTGCTTTTTTATTAGAAAGCTGATTTACTGTTTCCTGCATAGTGAAAAAGTGAGTTAAGGATTGACTTCCCGGTCCTCCTAGTAAGAAAGGTCGATAATTTCTTTTATATTTATAAGCTAAGACACTTGGGTGCAAGGCATCCATTCTTGATAATTCACTAGAACCATAAAATGGAACATAGTTTTTCTCAAAAGCAGCTTGCTTAATCGATTGACCTTTAAAGACAGTTTGAGATTGTGAAACTGAAGCTTTAAAGAGAGCATTATCTGACTTTTCACCATTTTGCCATGGAATTAAAAATAAAATTATTAGCAAAATGAAAGCACAGAGAACTGGGCCGAAAATCTGCCACAGTTTACGTTTATTACTCATTTCTTAAGCTTTCTACCTTTGCAATGATTTTGTTTGGAGTATCCCAATCTTCACGGTGAAATTCTGATACTGGTGCAGTTACATCACACTTGTCTTGTAATTCAAGTAACATTTGAACAGTTGCCATGGAATCTAACAAACCATTTTCAAAAATGTTTTCATCCATTTGGTCACTTAAATCTTCACCAGTTAATTCATTTAAAATATCTAAAACAGCTTGCTTTGTATCCATAATAAGAAAATCCTTTCAAAAATAATAAACTACTTCCAGCCAAACCATAATGTACTCAAGAAACCTGAGAAAATTAGGAAACTGAAACAAACAACATTAAATGTTAAGAAAATCGCAAACCACTTTGTAAATTTATTATGTGGGATTTGCTTGCGGTGCTTACGCTTAAATCTTAACCAAATATCATTAATGATAATTGCCAAAGCATGGTAAATACCATATACGATATAGTACCACGTTAAGCCGTGCCAGAAACCCATAATTAAGAAATCTACAAAATATGCTAATTGCGATAATCTGATTCTATTTTTCACCAATTTATGCTTCATTGCAAAGAATGTAAAACGCATAAAGATAAAATCACGGAACCAGAAGGATAGAGTCATGTGCCATCTATTCCAGAAATCTTTAATATTTTGAGAAATAAATGGTTTATTAAAGTTCATAGGAGTTCTAATTCCCATAAAGTATGACGTACCTACCGCAAACAAGGAGTATCCTGCAAAGTCAAAGAATAAATACATACTGTAGCAGTACATATAACCAAGCAGAGCCCAAGATAAGCGTAATCCCCCATTAGCTTGCCCATAAAAAATTGCATCTTTAGCTAATTGAGGAAGCCATAAGGTACCAAATACATATCCAATAATAAATTTATATAAGAATCCTTGAAAAATATATCTTGTACCAAACTTTAAATTTTCAATATACTTATCTCTTTCAGGGGCTTTATCGTAATCTTCTTTAAATCTTCGATAGCGGTCAATAGGACCTGATGAAATAGTTGGGAAGAAAAGTAAAAACCTTGCATAAGTAATTGGATCAACTTTCTTAATTGTTTTATCACGAAGTTCCATAATAACTTGTACTGTTTTGAAAGTTAAATATGAAATTCCGAAAAATCCAATCAAATCAGCAGTTTTATTTGGTACTAATGGTGCAATCTTTACTGCCGCTAGTGGCAAAATTGCTAGGATAACTGCTAAACAAAAGACAGAGGTTTTATTCCTTCCAGAATTAACATATTTTTGATAAGCAAAAGTAACTATAAATTGGAAAATGATGTATCCAATTAATTGAACTCCCTGTAGCCAGTCTTTACCATTAAACATTAAAAACAAGAATAGTAAGGAAACGAAAGCTTCGTATGTTTTAAAGCGCCGTCCATGATATAAACCAATAATTAATGGCAAAAGCGCAATAAAAAGAATAACAAAGTAACGCGGATTACTATAGGGTTGAATATTGATCACGCGTTATTTACCTCCTTAATTACTTGTTTAATATCTACTTTACCGTTTTGAGAGATTGGCATTTCATCACGGTAAATAAAGCGTTGAGGAAGCATATATGGCATAATATCTTGACTTAATGATTCGCGTAATTTCTTAGTTAGTTCAGCATCAGTATACTTCTCACGTACACCGTCTGCTAATTCTACTACAGCAACTAGTTGTTGAACTTTATGATCCTTATTGTATTTTGGAGCAACAATGCCATAACGCACTAATGGATTCTTAGCAAGATAGAAGTTAATTTCTTCAAGTTCAATTCGATAACCATTAAACTTAACCTGAAAATCAATTCTTCCACGGTAGAAAAGCATGTCGCCATCTAAAAATCCTAAGTCACCAGTACGATAACTTCCATGTTCACTTTCTTTAAAGAAAGCAGCCTCAGTCTTTTCTGGATTATTTAAGTATCCCTTAGAGACACTTGGACCTTCAATAACAACTTCGCCTTGGTTATCTTCTTCACCCTTGGAAGTATCAATTGAAATCTTTGTGTCATCTTTAGAAACACCAATTGGCAATCGATCATACTTATTTAAAATTTCATCAGTAATTTCTACCTGAGTAACAGCAACAGTTGTTTCAGTAGGGCCATAGGTATTAAAGATATGGCTATCTGGGAATTTCATCTTAAGCATTTTAGCTGTCTTATGACTTAATTCTTCACCACAGAATAAGAAGTGAGTTAATTCAGGATGATGCTTAGCATCAAAAGTAGGATCTAAGAAACTCATTTCTACAAATGATGGAGTTGAAACCCAAACATTGAATTTTAATTGAGGTAAAGTTTTGAAAAGCTGCCCGATATTTTCAGTTACATCATGCGGTAAAACTACTAACTTACCACCGGCAGTTAAAGCAGGATATAAACTCATTACAGATAAGTCAAAAGAATATGGTGCTTGAGCTAAGAAGCTAGGATGTTCTGGAAGTGAAAAGTCATTTAATTCCCAATTTACAAAACTAAGTAGATTATCATGACTAATTTGTACACCCTTAGGCTTACCTGTTGTTCCTGAGGTAAAGATAATGTAAAAATTGTCATCCCCACTTACAAACTTACTTTGATCAATTTCTGGATGATTATCAGAAACTTCTTCAGGAGTTAAAACTTTGATATTATCCATTTCAATAGGAAGTTTATCAATTGCAATTACCAAAGGAGCTTCAGAAACTTCTTGAATCATCAATAAACGTTCGCTATTAGAATAACTAGCAATCGGAATGTAAGCATGTCCTGCTTTAACAGCACCAATAAAACTAGCAATCATTTCAAAGTTTTGACCACCCCAAATCATTACTGGAGCTTTTTCAGGAAGATCTAGTTCGTTGATCTTAGCTGCATATGCATCTGATCTAGCCTTTAGATCTCCATAAGTATTAGTTTCGCCAAGATAATCATAAGCGATCCGTTGTGGATCTTCAGTAGCAATTTGATCGATTGTCTTGATTACATCTTTAATCATTTAATGCGACCCTTTCAGTTCTAGAAATCTTTATAAATAAATTTTGCAGCCCCAATGCCACTATATGAGTACAAGTAAACTAGCACTACAAGCACTGCAAAGTAAAAGAGAGTTTTGGCAATAAACAAACCTATCTCTTTTTTCTTTGTATTGCTTTGTTTATCTTTATCTTCTGCCATGCTTACACCTCGTAATCTTTTTTCTAAATTTTACAACAATGTTATAAAATAGGTTATTATTTTTACTATTTCTTAAAAAAATAGCATGAACTGAAGTAATTATACCAAAAATAGCCGTAGTTATGGATAGTTCACTAATGTTGGTTACGTTTTCTTTCAATAAAATAACCTATACCTAAGAAAATTGTTGGTAGAATCGAAACAAATACTAATACTATTAAAATAACTCGTAAAAGCCAATCAGTATTTTTCCATCTTTTATCATTAGCAGTCGCAAGAGCATAAGCTGAAAACAAGATAATTGTAATTAAATTTATTAAAAACATAATGTTGTGTGTATATTGATACAAGACTAAAACACTGCTACCAGATATCAAACCAGTCCAGCCCGCTAATCGTACCCAAAAAGATATTTTCTTAATCATTTTTAACTCCCTAATAAGGCATTTATATTTGCCGATAAAATTCGATCAACAATCATTATTTGATCACGTGCATATGCTTTTGCTCCAGATTCAAATAACATCAACAACTGTCCATTTTGAACGTAAATTTGCTCTAAATATGGCGGCATAATGACAACTTTTTCCGCATTTCCTTCATCTAAATTATTCAAAGCTGAAATTGGGAAAAAGTATAGTTTAGAGTCTTTGCTTCCATAGGATTGACTTAAGATAATCCAATTCTGATAAAATGCAATTCCTTGAATCTGTCGGTCCATTGAGGCACTTCCTGAACCTAAGGCCCAAGATACTTGGCCTGTTACTGCTTTGATTTGATCACTAGTAATTGTTCCTTTGAAATTTCCTGAGCGAGCAATAGGATAGCTAGCAATTTGCCCCTGTCCATCAGTATTAAAAAAGCCAACGAATAATTGATTATCGTAATAAGTCACACAAGATGCTCTTTCAATTGTTGGTAAAGAAATTACATTATCATATTTAATCGGTTGTTTTTTCTTATTATAACTATACTTTTCCAATTTCTTTAACGAAAAAGACATGAGTGCAGATGAATCATCTTGACTACCCGTTACCCAAATATTTTTAGCAACCGGATCATAAGCAACCCCTCCTAAATGAGGTGCTCCCGGAACTTGAATAGTCTTTAAATATTTTCCCGTTTTTTTATCTAAACAATAAATGACCGAGCGATGATTATGAGTTGAATCGTAAGCCGAAATTAATAAATATTTTCCCGCTACAGTTAGGCCTTGCGGAGTCATTGAATCGGCATCAGTAATCTTCTTTTTATTAAAATCATAACTTGGCGTTACAATTTGTCCTGGTATTACGACGCTACTTCCAATCTTACTTGCACGTGGCGTTTCATAAGCTGCATTATAAACATCAGGATATTTTTCACTTAATTGTTTTTTAAAATAGGCCAAATTATGATGTCCAGGACTAATACTCGTTCCATCTTTTGCCTTTTCTACATCAGGTCTAGAAGTAAAAGTAGCTTTTGCTTGTTCTCGTTTTTGATATTGCTGGTACCCATAGTAGCCTCCGTATGCTGCTCCAGCAGCAATGCCGAGAATCAAAACCAACTTAAATAGAATCTTTAAAAATTTCTTCATTAGCTTTCCCTACCTAATAAATAATTTTCTCAATTCGATATTATACCTGAATCGTCTTCCAACTACCGAAAATTAAAAATAAGCAGCTATCTTATATTTCTTTCGATTTTGTACTATAATATATAAATTGTAGTAGTGGATTACTTATGATCCATTGCTATTAGCATTAACATCCAACTTTTTATTTTCATTCTTACTCCTCCAAGTAGATTGAATAATAACAAGATCAGCTTAAAGCTGATTATCTATCTTTGAAGAGACCTATGCACTTCCCAGCATAGGTTTTTTCTTTTGCAGTAAAACAAAAACTTCCCAGAAATATTAGGATTTCTAAGGACATTGAGTGGAATAAACTCCTCTCTAAATGAGCTAGGAAATAATCTTTGGGGTGCAAGTTTATAATTCGTTTCAACTTCTTAATCAAATTTAACTTTTTTAATAAAAAACGTCACAATTTGTTCACATTTTCATTCTAGTATATAAACCATAGCAACGGGGAAGACAAAACCCCATCGCTATTAGCATTAACATCCAACTTTTTATTTTCATTCTTACTCCTCCAAGTAGATTGAATACATTTATCAGTCTTTGACTGATCCTATACTTATATATTTTGAAATCCGCGTCTTTCCCAGCGCGGATTTTTTTGTAGGTTTATTTTCGAGACTTTCATATAATGATAGTAGAAATACAAAGTAATAAATTCAATTAACTTAGGAAGGATTATTATGTTTTCACCAGTGATTCAGTCTTTGATTGCAGAAAAAGCAGGTTCATTTATTATTCCTGCTTCTAGAATTGCATTTGTGGAAGACGAAAACCCACTCTACCATGCTTTTTTAGTTCTTACTAAAATGAAATATTCAAAAATTCCAGTTTTAGATAAAGAGCAAAAAGTAGTTGGTTTAATCAGCTTATCGATGATTACAAACACGATGCTGACTCCTGATAATATTGTGATTGAACCTCTATCAGACTTAAAAGTTAAAGATGTAATGCAGACAAAATTTGAAACAATTAACTTTGCCCGCACTAATCTTGAAACGCAACTCCATCTTCTAGTTGATAATCCTTTTATTCCAGTTGTAAATGATAATAATGTTTTTCAGGGATTACTGACTAGACGAGAATGGATTAAGGCCTTTAATTATGTAACTCATTCAATTGAAGAAAAATACGACATTACTAAGAAAACCTTACAGAAAGAAAACCCAATAACTTAAATTCAATAAGTTAAGTTGTATAATAGTAGTGTTTTAGTATTATTGATTAAATTAGTTGGAGGGAAAGCTAATGAGAAATCAATGGAAATTTTTCACAATTCTTGGGATTGGTGTTGTTGCAGCAATCTTAGACTTCCTATGTGGAGCACCTAAGATTGGTGGCTGGCCAATTTCCGGTATCTTAATTGATATCTTCGGAATTTTTATGGCCATTACTATGCTTCGCGAAATGATTGAGACACTTGAATCTGGTCGTTGGGGCGTAGATATCTTGGCAATCATCGCTGTTGTTTCAACAATGATTGTCGGCGATTACTGGGCTGCTTGGATGATTTTAATCATGTTGACCGGTGGTGAATCACTTGAAGATTACGCTACAAGTCAAGCTGATAAAGAATTACGCTCTTTACTAAAAAATTCTCCAAGGATTGCTGATAAATTAGTCAACGGTAAGATTGAAGAAGTTAAAGTTGATGAATTAAAAATTGGCGATATCGTTTTAATTAAACCTGGTAGCCAAGTACCAGTCGATGGAAAAATTATTAAAGGAAACTCTAGTTTTGATCAATCTTCTTTAACAGGTGAATCAGTTCCTGTTGATAAAAAAGTTGGCGATGATTTAATGTCAGGATCTATTAATGGGGATGCAGCTGTAGAAATGAAAGTTACTAAAGTTGCTAAAGATTCTGAATATCAGTCAATTGTTGCCTTAGTTAAATCTTCTGAAGCAAAACCAGCTAAATTTGTTAAAATGGCTGATCGTTATGCAGTACCATTCACTATTATTTCCTTAATCATTGGTATTGCTGCTATGATCACGTCTGCGGTAACTAATCCAGCCCTCGGTTGGCAAGCACACTTTTTACGTTTTGCTCAAGTTATGGTTGTTGCCTCTCCTTGTCCATTGTTAATTGCAGCACCAGTAGCAATGGTTTCAGGAATGAGCTCAATGTCAAGAAGCCACATTATTGTTAAATCTGGTACCACTCTTGAAAAATTGTCCCGCACCTTAACTTTTGCTTTTGATAAAACTGGAACCTTAACTGAAAATCAACTAGTTATTGATCAAGTTGTTTTACCAGAAAATAGTTCTATTTCAAAAGAAGAACTACAAAGCTTGGCAGCTAGTGTTGAACAACAATCGAGTCACGTTATTGCTACTTCATTAGTTAAAGGTACCAATAAGAATTTGATTAAGCCAGTTACAAACTTAAAAGAAGCTACTGCTAAAGGAGTTAGCGGTGAAGTAGATGGCAAATTAGTTAAAGTTGGTAAACTTTCCTATGTCGATCCTGATCACGAAAAGATCACCGTTCAATCAACTGCTGTCTTTGTTTCAATTGATAATAAATTTGCTGGATACATTACTTTCCAAGATCAAATTAGAAAGAATACACCAGAAACGATTGCTCGTTTGCGTCGTCAAGGCGTAAAGCAAATTATGATGCTAACTGGGGACCGTAGATCTGTCGCTGATAAAGTTGCCAAAGAAGCTGGAATTAA
>CAMFQH010000030.1:0-12404 GCA_945980025.1 uncultured Lactobacillus sp. | reverse complement strand
CAATTAGATATATTTAGTAAAACAATTATCTATCACATTTTTTTATTAATTCTTATTTTTGTTAAGTAAAGGATAAATTGGGAGATCGGTGATAAACAATTCTGTGTAGCCTTTGGTTTGCACTGGTCTGTAAGTAAAACGGTGCAAAGTATCCATTAACTTATCAAAGTCTAAATCATCAGTGTAACTGTACAAGTAGTTACCATCAATCAAAATATCCTTGTACTTATCGTTTTGTACCCAATCTGGTGGGGCAATACTAATTTCAGTTGAGTTACCGTCACGAGCCAAAAGAGTAATATCCAAGTTTTGACCGATGAGGACAATCTTGAAGAGTTTGAAGAACATTGGGTCAAGGTCAACACGGTAATTCTGACCATCGCTAACACCATTACTGATACCAATTAAATCAATATGATCTAATGGGAGGTTATCGAAGTTAGCCTTTTGTGCAAGTTGAATTTCTTGGATTGATTCAATCCACTTGCGAGTATTGATAGCACCTTGAATTTCTTGGAAGATTCTTGATTTTTCAGCAGAATTATCAACGTCTTCTATTTCTTCCGCTTCAACTTCGTTTGAAGGTCTATCATCTTCTTCTGGCTTAGTTGAATCAACGGAATAACTTTCTTCATTATCACTATTATTTGTATTAGGCATATCTACAGGAATTTCTTCTTGTCCAGTAGTATTACCATCTGCATCAGTGTAAGTGATAGTTGGAGTTGTATCTGTTTTTGGCTCTTCGTCCGGTTGTTGAGTAACTACTGTATCTTTTTGTGGCTCTTGTGGTTCTTGCGGAATTTGTTGCTGTTGTGGTGGCTGTTGCGGAGTTTGAACTTGAGGAGCCTGCTGTTGCTGTGGTGACTGTTGTGGGCTTGGCAACTGGCGTGACTCTGAAAGTCGCTGTTGACCTACACGAACTTGGTTAGGTTTATTAGTAGCAGTCACATTAGGAAGCTCTCTTGGAACATCTTGACCTTGTTGGTAGTAGCCGTTGCCATCATTGTTTAAATTGTCATAGTAGTTTGGCTGGTTCAAATCATAGTATGTTCCGGCATTTCCTTGATTCATTTGAGGTGAATTAAGAGAATTGCTGTCGTTTTCGATTTGATAGTCAGGTTGAGCGTTAATTCTTTGGTTAGGAGCTTGTTGGTAGCCTTGATTCTGTTGTTGATAATTTTGTGGACTTGGCAACTGATTATTTTGTTGGTAGTAGTCATTTCCGTAATCATAATTATTGCCATTGTAGTTATTACCTTGAGGGTTAGGCAGTTGTCTAGTATCTTCACCTAAGAAACTCCCTAGATCGTTGCTAACTCTCTGATCATTTTCATTCTGATCGTATCTTTGTTGTTCTCTGCGTTGCCGTCTAAGATTTCTTTCTGGATTTTTACTTCTCATATTCTGATCTTCCTCTTCATTAATCGGATGTCTATAAACAATTAAGTGGTCGTCATCTGCTTGCTTTTGGAAATTATGAATTAACGAGTATAAATTTGATTGCTCATAATTTCTAAGTGCTTGTTGCGTAAGTAGAGCCACAGTCCATCCCTCCCTTAGTTGCTTTATTCAAAAGTATGTTAGCAGAATAAAAGACGCTAAAAATATTAACTATTTAAGTCAAAAAATGCTTTTAGCCACATTGGAAAAACAAAATTTTAGTTTTAAAAGTTAATGCACTACACATGTAAAAGTTTAGCTAGTATTGAGTCACATCAAATGAAAAGAGGAGAAAAATATATCATGTCAGACATTGAAATGCACCTTGATGTTGCAGAAGACGGTGGGAATGGTTACCAAAAGACGGCTATTCAAAATGAAGTCTTTGTTTACCCATCACAAATCGTTGAAAGCAATATTCCAAAGGGTGCGTCAAAAGACAGCGGAACGATGAACTCTAATGACACCAGCGCTTTACAAGAGTTTTTTGGCAATGAAGCATTCAAGAAAAGAATGAATGTGACAGTCTACTCCGAAGGGCTTTTACGTCATGATACAGGTTTGACATACTTTGTAGGCGACAACGCAGAGAAGACCTTTAACGAGATCGAAGCCTATGATGTAGCGACCAATACTAACAAGTCGAAAAGTGATATTTCACTTATCAGCTTGCTATCACTTATTGGTTATTACAGCGCTAAGAAGTATTGGAGCCAATACCAAGCATTTCCAAAAGAAGACCTCAATGTTGTAGTAGATCGTCTTATAACTGCATTGCCACTGAACGAATTTAAGCGAAATGGTGTTTCTGCTAGTTTTGCCGATCGTTTTAAGAACAACAACCATACAGTTGTTCTTAACAACTTCGATTTGCCAGTTACGGTTCATATCCGCTTTAGCTACGTAAATGTAATGCCAGAAGGCTTAGCATCAGTTATGGCTTTGATCTATGACCCCAAGAGTCCATTAGATTATCGTAACGATGATATTTATTCTCACGTCTACTTTAATAGTCCCGAAGACAGAGTAGATATTACTGGAGAATCAATTACTAATAAAAGCTTTTTGCTGATTGATATTGGCGATGGCTCAACGGACTGTATCATTTCAGAAGGTTTGGATAACAATTTGTACTCATCTTCCGGTTTGGAACAAGGAATTGGTACTTGCGCTCAAAAAGCAATCGACTACCTTAATGCAGAAAATCCAAACAATGTTAGAATGACTCGTCAAAAGTTCCTACAGACTGCGCTTGAAGGCGATAGCAGTGGGGCAAGAGTTTACCGAGAAACTTTTGAAGCACAGTTGCCACCATTCTTTACCAGCTTAGATGATAAAGTAACTAGAATGCTTACCACTTACAAGAGCAATGTTGATTTTGTAATTGTATCCGGTGGTGGTGCTTCTATGGTAGAGAAATATCATATTGAAGACTTCCAAAAGATTGTCAAATATTCAACCGGTGTGTTCAATGCTCCGATTATTGTTATCCCAGAAAAATACAGCCAATTACTCAACCTTTCCGGCTTACAGGTTTTGCTTTATCGTATGCAACAAGCTCATTTCTATGGTTAGAAAAGAAAGGTGTGACAGATTATGACTGAAAAGCCACAAAATAAAGAAACTGATTCACATACTTCTCAAAAACCTAAGAAAGACAACCATGTTAAAGCTTCAAAAGCCACAAAAGATTCAAGAAATTCAAAGTCTAAGACTGAAAAGCCACAGAAGAAGGCTAAAAACAAAAGAATATATAAATCTTTAGTGGTTAATCAAGGATCAGATGAGATTGAATGGCTTAGAAATCAGAATAATGAATCTAAATCGCTAAGATTTGCGATTGCAATGTGTATTCGCTTTTTTGGCAAACAAGACGTATTTGATGCAATGACGGATTCTGTTCTTAATGTGCTTCATAGCTCACGAGATCAAATCAAGCCTATGATTATGCAGATGAACGCATCTAGCACATCTGGTACATCTGCTTCTACTCAAGAGCAAGTTCAGCCACAGTCGCAAACGCCAGTTATCAATACTGCTCCACAGGCTCCGGCAGATCGCCCTAAGAAAAAAGCAGACCCTAACACTAAGGCTTTTGATAACTTTTTCAAAAATCAATACGGCAATTCAAAGCCAGCAGATTCTAACTAGCGATAGAAAGGAAAGGTTGATATGACTAAGAAGGATAAAGGGCTTGTTAAGGATAAGCAAAAAGAACTTGCTAATCCTAACAAAGTTAGAAAAATGAAGTCATTTGACTTAGCCAATGATGAACAAGCACTTAACTGGCTTGACCTTCAAAGAAACCAAACGGCTTCCATGAAGGTGCTGATTGATGTGGCTATCACTCTATTTGGCTATGCTGATCTAGTTGACGTATTAACCAGTGAAATGGTTCAGCAACCCAACTTGACTAAGCTTCTGTCGGCAAAGTCTAATACCAAAGCAAAAGTTGAAGGCAAGCAAAAGTAAATTTTGTCTTTCAAAGTAAAAAAGCCATACTAGGGAATTTACTAGTAGGCTTTACGAGAATTAGTTAATAGCGCATTTAGCGCAGATTTAAGAAAACGAGGAATAGAAATAATGGTGGATTCATTAATTCCAAAAAGTCGTAATGAACAAGACTTACAAGATGTAATTGATCAAAGAAGTAGAGAAAAGCTTCTCTATCCAAACTTTTTAGATTCTGCTGAAAAGATCAATGTTGACCAACAAGACTTCTTAGCAGAATCAAGACGTGCATTCAATCACGGTGATTTGAAGAACGGTATGGTTTACGCTATCGGTGAAGAAGTAACCATCTACTCAATTAATGGTGTACATATGCCAATGTTAAAGATGAGAGTAGAAGAAAACGGTGCTGCTGTTTACGTACCACTTCCAGAAATGGGTGCTAACTACCGTCACAGTGCTTCATACATTGGTCAACGTAAAAAGATTGCTTTGGGCGAATTTGTTGACGCAGGTCATGATGATTTAGGTAATCCATTATTCATCGCCTACGCTTCAATCAAAGCCGTAGAAAACGCTTTGGGTGGCATCATTTACCAACAATTCCAAGATGACCC
Organism: uncultured Lactobacillus sp.; assembly: GCA_945980025.1. Classification (GTDB taxonomy): domain Bacteria; phylum Bacillota; class Bacilli; order Lactobacillales; family Lactobacillaceae; genus Lactobacillus. The sequence continues at coordinate 7,893 of CAMFQH010000030.1, read as the reverse complement.
AGAAGCAGTTAAGGATCAAGACCGTTTAGGCATTATCACAGAAGTGGTATCTATTGATACCATGCACATGGTTTTCTTTGATTATCAAGGTATGTCATTAACCATGCTTGAACGTGACTACCACTACCGTACTTACTTGCATCCCCTTGAGGAAGACGCTCACGTAGGTGATAAGATCAAGTTCAAGATTACTAATATCACTAAAGATACCTACGATAACATGGAAAGTGTTAAGGAAGATAAGGAAGCTGGTAGAATCACCCCAGAAGGCGACCGCTACTACATTGAAACTTCAAGATTATCATACTTGCCAAGTCCAGACGAAGAAGTAAGAAAACGTGCAGAACAACACTCATACTTCATGGGACGAGTAGTAAATTGGAACCCAATCAAGGGTGTTATTGTAGAAATCGCTCCCGGATATTGGCTTAAGGGCTTCATTACACCGGGATCACACATTAAGTTCTCAATGAACGATGTAATTAAGCATACTAAAGTTGTAGTTACTATTAACCGTATCAATATGAAGACTCGTTCCGGTCAAGTTTACATTCGTTCATGTCCAGAAGGTGTTGCACCAGCCACTCCAGATATTGACTACGACAACCAAATTTTGGCTCAACAAACCGGTTCTGGTCGTCCTGCTAAAAGCACTCAATCACCAGTAGTTGAAGATGGTTCAGAAGAAAAGAAAGAAGATCAAGAATAGTTTAAAGGTGGTGTTGGATTTTGGCTACTCCAAATAAATACATCAGACTTACTCTTGACGATAACCCCTTTGTAACTACGGAAGGTGTAACCAGAATGCCTTCTTTAGTTGCTCCGCCAGATCAGAGAATCGTCAAGATTGAGCGAAACTTTTATTTACGTGGCTATGTTAGCAAAGTAGGTAGCGTAGGTGCGATTAGAGACTATTCCATTACTGATAATTACAATTCTGTTTACTCCAAAGACTTGTCCAGTGAAGACCTTTATTGGCTTAAATGGATTGCTCGTTTTGCATCAGTTCAAAACCTGCAAATCATGAATCAAACAGACTTAACCAACCGATTATTTAAAATGCATCAAGCATGGTCAAGCATTAACCGTCTGCAAAGGTTAGGCTTAGTACAGCGTTGGCTTTACGATCATCCTGTACAACAAGAAAAGGTTGGCGTATATACGCTAACTGGTAATGGTTGGCGATTCATGATGTCTTTCTATCCAGAAGATCATTACTTCAATCCAATGCGTTTTTGGACTTTGCCTCCAAACATCCATTTGAGATTTTGGCAAATGGTAGACGTATATCAGCTTATGGAGAGCTTACCAGCATTTCATGATTACAATACAATGTTTAACGGCTTTCCAAGAGATCAGAAGATGATTTCTAGTTCTCCATTGCAAATTGCTTTGGAAATACAACCTAAGCACATTGTTAACCTTGTATTCTACAGTTTGTTGGAAAGTGATAGTTCCGATTACTATAAAGACGCTTGCGAGAAATGGTCAAAATTGACGGACGCAGGTAAGAACATTACTTTTAAGATTCCTAATTTGCCATATGGTCAAGGAATTACCAATGCGATTGCGTTTTACTCTCCGACCTATGAATATGCAAATAAGGTATCTACTGATCTAATGCTTGGTAAGTGGGGATTCGCAAGCTTGTTCCTTATTGGCGAGAACATCAAAACCGAAGGTGTTGCTAAAGCATTCTACATGCCCGACAGAGCAACAAGCAATTTGGCTAGACTTACTTTGCCAACGCTGATCAAGGAGAAATAAAAATGAAAATTAAGAAGATTTGGAAACTTATCTTAGGTTTAGGGATGCTCATGTTCTTCGGCTTAAGTTTGAGTGCCTGTGGTAATCCAGCAACTCAAAAAAGCCCAACGTCTTCTGCAAATCAAAGCGCCAGTCAATCAGCACAAAACACTAAGTTTAGGCTGTATCATGGCGCTTTTTTGCAGGCAAACGGTATAATTTCAACTCCGCTCCTTGCTGATAATGGAAGTCAAGATGACGTGATGATTGCTTCACGTAATTTAGCTTTATATGTTGATGGTCAAAAAGTTCCGATTTTGCAACAAAAAGCTCAACCAGCAGACTTCCACGTTACCGTTGGCAGTCAAAGTCAGTGGACTAACCTCGTTTCATTTTATGTTGGTACTAAGTTGTCTGATAAAGACTTAGGTAAGGTACAGTTGGTACTTAATACTGATGACAATAAGAAGATGGTAGTTGAAGGCATCTCACCAGATGATGCTTCAAGTACCTTGTCAAATGATGATACTACATCGTCTGGCAATAATAAGACTACAGATTTAAGCGACTACTACTCACAGATTATTGACTTTCAAAAAGATCAGTTATCAGATAGTCAGAACTCGCCAAGCTTAGAAGATAAGTTTAACGATAATCAGTACGACAATCTACATACATTTATGGTAGCAAGCACTAAGTCGCCTAACATTATCTTGATGCTCATTCACAACGGTACTAATACCGACTTTACCTTTGACTTAAGCAATTTTGAGGTTATTGATAAAGACGGACAAGAAACATTAGCTGATCCCGAATTTCGTAACTATACTTTGCAGGTTCCACACGGAAAATATGCTAACGTGTTAGTCAAAATGGAAGGCAACTTAAAGCAATCAGAAGCCCCATATACCGTTCGTTTTAAGAATGATGATGGTGACTTCTTTGATACTAAGCAAGCACCTTATCCTGTAGAAATGGCTATGAACAGTGCTACTGATTTTCAGAATGCTTTTGTTGGCGCTCCAGATGAGCTGGGCGATGATGCTACCAAATGGACTAAGGCAAAGCTTAAAGGGAACGAATTAAACGTTAACGTTAAGCTAACCAGTTACTTTAATTTGAAAGCCGACAGCATTTCTGATTACCAATTAGTTGGTGTAGACAGTGCAGGTAATGACGGAGATACCGAAAAGGCAACTGATGGTGCCCCATTATCCATTACCAGTAACGATACTACCAAGCTTAAGCTTAAGTTCGATGACTTGACGAACCTTAAGACTTACAAGCATATTTACCTTAATTACCGTGATAAGCGGTTATGCAAAGTTAAATAGTGCATAATGCATAAATAGATGCTAAAATTTAGTTGAACGGCTATTAGCTGTGAGAGAAAAAGAGTCATGCTAAAAACACTACTGGAGTTAACCAGTAGTGTTTTTGTTTAGGGCAAATCATGATAAAATGGTTATGCGACTATAGCACATTGGTCGTGCGATTGTTAGAGTTAATATTTATGATAGAACACCGTTAGCTTAGGCTGGCGGTGTTTTTGCTCGGCTGAAAATAGGAAATAACCATGTTACACATGCATCGTTATCGTTTTTTACGAAAATGTTACACGCATGTTTTTTTCTTGCTTTGAGTCCATGCTCAAAATAAAATTATATTTGAAAAAGAGGGGAAGCCCTCATTTAGATTAGAACTATCACTTACAAATAAATAATTATCATTCATAGGGTTAGATACTTATTGGACGTACTGATGTAAGAAGAATGTTATTTGGTATTTTTACATTTAAAAAAGAGGGAGAATTGAATGTCAAACGAGTTTGATATTACTCAAGAATCAGGTGCGTTGAAACATGCTAATCAGACTGTAGATAATTGGAGACTTTCTACAGGGGAAACATTTGGAGAGCATAAGCGCTACTGTGACGGCTGTCCTGCTTGTTTAGTATGCAGAATTAAGCAACAACAATTTCTAAAGAAGGATAAGGCTATTGCAGGTGTAGCCAACTACAAGGTCTTTGGTATCAGATCACATAGAGACTACGATATTGACTTTTACTTTCCAAAGACATCGGAGTTCTTCTCCAATGGAGAGATTGACAGAGATTTTTACATTTTCTTGCAAAGCCGTGGTTTTAAAGATGAAGCAATAAGAAACTACTTTGGCATTAAAAGTGATGATTGGAATACCTTTAAAAACTTCTTCTTCCCAAACTGGAAGAACAAGAAAGAAGATTACTTGTCAATCTATGCTAATGTTGCCTTAAAGCAATACGCTGTTACTCATCCAAAGCAATGGGCTAAAATCCAACTTAGCAAAATTGCTCGCCATAAGTTAAACAGTTCAAGAATCTAAAATCATGGTAATTTTAAAAGCAGTTAAGCGACTAGTGCTTAACTGCTTTTTTCATATAACAAAAGAAAGGAAGAGCAGAATGTTAAGCGATGCTGAAAAAATGCCACTATTACGTCTAACAACTTACGCCAGTAATGCTGATCATGCAGTGTCACATATTAAAATGTCTTTTACTAAAGACAGCAAGAGTCAAGTTGAGGCAGAACTTAGCACTTTAGTAGACCGCAGTGAACTATCAGATATTCAATCTGAATCCATTGCCGGACTATTTAGCCAAATCATTAGAGAAATCAAAGCAAGCTTTAACGGCTTGCCATTAGATAAAATCATCTTTGAAGCGGACTTAAACCTTTTAGGCTTAGACAACGATACTATGAAGATTACCCTTCGTTTTACTCCTAATACCTTAGCTAAAGGTGGAAACGAGAACTTCTTTGAAGGCTTGCTTGAAAAAGCAAGAGACTACGAAGATGATCAGAAGATTGAACATGCTGTAACTAATATTGTGCTTCACCTTAAGCGTACTCGTTTAAGATCAGTTGACTTAATTATGGATAACAGTATCCCTAGTGATAGCTTTTATCAGTTTCCATTTTCTAAGCGTATCAGCCGGAAATTAACTGATATTGAAGAACAATACGAGGGTAACTCTTTAAATATTGTCCCAGCTATCAATTTGAATTTTGCTTTAACTCAACGCAGAAGATTACAGTTCTTAACTGGTACCGCAGAGACTAGAGCTAAATTAATTAAGGAAAAAGACAACTTTGAGCTTAACTCTGTACAAGATGTTTTAGCACAAGCTAATATTGCACTTTCTTTAGCTGAAACTGGTCATATCTCTGCTATTACGCTAAAGACTTCCGGTAGAAATCAATATACTCCTGTTTTTGACTTAGTTACTAAGCAGACCTCACTTGAAAGTGAAGGAGCTATCGACTTAAACCACGAAGTAGCAAAGACCTACCAGTATATCTTTAGAATGATGCTTAAAAACTATAGTTATCCGCAATTTTCTAAAGGCTGGCTACAGTCTATGAAATGTTCAATGAAAACATTGTCCGGTAGATTTGTTTTGAACTTTGACAGCTACCACTTAACCAGAATTTTTGGTAAAAAGACTGTCAGTGATATTCAAAACGACTTGCATATGAAAGCTGTACAATTCTCAAACAATGCGCAAATCAAAGAGATTGATCTAACTACTGAAGACGATAAAGTGCTTAAAGCTGATCTAAGCATTGATGCTCTAACTAAGCAAAAAATGTCAGTAAAAGGGATGCACCTAACCGACTTAAATGCAGATGATCCAAAAGCAGTAATCACTAGAACCTTTAGCTTAACCAATAGCGGATATATTTTGCGGAAAGAGAGGTTCGTTGATTAATGAATGGTTTATTGCTACTAGCTGGGGATGTACAGTCACAGCTAAATAAGGTGCCATCTTTTGACTATGAGAAGAGCATGGATTCTTTGCACCCAGCTTTTCACTTAAAGTACGTTCCCGGAGCAAACACAGTTAATTTCTTTGGTTCAAGTATTAGATTAATTGATACTATCGGACTGTTGTGTCTAGCCATTGGTTTCTTAATCATTGTATTTGCATCATTTGCAGACAACGGTGGCTGGAAAAAGGCAGGGTACGGACTTGCAATATCTTCATGGTGCGTATTGATCTTTGCACACTTCATGATTGCAGGAGGAATGTCATATAAGACATTTATCGGTCACTGGCGCATGGCTGTTATGATCTTTTTATCGCAAGTTATGATTTATGCTATCCCCACTATCCTTTACTATTTAGGTTCATCAAACTTAGAGTTTTACGAGCTTACCAGTGATGCAACTTTCTTGGAGAAGTCGCAAAAACAGTTTAGGTACTTTATTGGATTAGAAGGATTAGCTGTTATGGGCTACGTTGTTTTAGGACTTTGGCTGTAGATGAAATAGGTGATAACTATGTTTAACAAGCAAAATCAACCAAAATATTTTACTAGAACTCTAGGCTACGGAGTTGTGCTTTTAGGTTCAGTAATCTTTGCAACTTTGGGTTTTATTATTGTCGAAGCTTTTGCTAGATGGTAAGCAATAATGTTTAAGAAATTAAAAGCCTTAATCCTCAACCCAGCATATGACAGGATTTTAAGTAATATTCAATCTGTAGCATTAGTGATTATGATGATTTGTATCTTAACCTTTTTCATGGTTAAACAGTTCGTCCCAAATTTGCTACGACTACATATAACAATTTTTTCTATTGCAACCGCAGTAACCCTATTAATTGGGATTTTGTGGTTTTTGAAGGATTTTATTCCTTACCGAGATAGTGCGTTAAAACAATTCTACGAGGAGAATCCCGAATACACTCCAAAATCAAAAGTAAGAAAAGGGGAAAATAAATCAAATGAGAAGAAGGACAACAGGTCAAAAGATTAAAGATTCGCTCTTTATCTTGATCTTAGGCATCATTACTGCTGTTGGTTTTGTAATTATCTTTGTCAACACCGAGTTAGGTCACTCATATATAGTTCAAGAGAATGCTCAAGAAGCAGATCAAAACCTAACAGTACAAAAAGCTGATGAAAACCGAAAGGCTAAGACTAATTACGATGCCACTAAAACAAAATCTATTTCTGCAAAAGAGTTGTGGCGTGCAAGAAAGTACCCTGCATCCCCAATCGGCAGAATGAGTATTCCAAAGGTTGACATTCACAATCCGGTCTTTGCTGGATTTGGTGCATACAACCAAAATTTATCCTATGGCGTGGTCACAGTTCTGCCAGATAGAAAAATGGGTGGCGAAAATAATTATAATTTAGCTGGACACTACATGGGCGGTTATGGTAGCGCCGTTCTTGATAATTTGCATTACGTACAGCCGGGTGACAAAATCTATGTAACAGACATGCATAAGATTTATGAATATACGGATAAAAATATCGCTTACGATATAAAGCCGACGCAGGTGGAAGTTGAACAAAACCACGGCAATACTAAGATGATTACCTTAATCACTTGTTCAGATTTCAACCCTAAGAAATATGGTTATGGTCAACACAGAACTATTGCTCAAGGTGTTTTAACTAACCAATATGATGCAACTAAGGAAAACCTAGAAAAGTTTGAATTAACTAATAATTCTGTTAAGACACCTTCTACTAAGGCACGTACAACTGTAAAGCCAACTACCACGCAAAAAGTTTACAATTCATTTAACTTAAAGAAGATTGAAACTATTGCGATTGCTTTATGGTCAATCATTATGTTGGCTTTGATTGCTAATGTTTGGCGCAAGCCTAAGCGTAGAAGAAAACGCAGACCAGCTTCAGACGGTCGTCAACGTCAGCCACGTCCAAATCGTCCAAACGATCCTCGTGATCCAAGAAGACCTAGACAAAATCAAGGGCAAGTTAGATCAAAAGTACACCGTCCAAATGAACGACCAATGGAAATTAATCCAACTAGACGTGAGAAACCAAGACGATAAAAACAATTTCAATTCATTAATTAATGTGAAAAACGCAGTTCAAATGGAACTGTGTTTTTTCTATGGTTTAAGTCACATGTGATACTTTATTCAAGTGTATTTTTATAAGTGCTTGTATTATTGTAACGAAGCCATTTTAGCATGTTTGCAAATCTTAAAAATTCAGCACCTTTTGTTTTTATATGCTACAATAATAGCGAGACGTGCTAAACACATGCTTATGTGCTGTATTTACAGTACATGAAAAAGAATATTGTCAATTTTCTAAAAAAGAGCAAAAAAAAAGCTCGTCAAGA
>CAMFQH010000029.1:0-12717 GCA_945980025.1 uncultured Lactobacillus sp. | reverse complement strand
TTCTTTCTATTCTTTGTAATGGTGGAGAATTTTATGGTCGTAATGACGATTATGAGCAATCGGATAAATTATTAAACATGGGCTACGATCTATGTAAAAAACGACATGTAATTTATTTTGCTGCTCGCATTCTTTACCAATTGGCACAAAATAATATTGCTGAAAATGGATCGCCGCAAAAGACTGCTCAATATTTAAATGACTCTGCTGCCTTTGCTCGTCTGAATAATAATCATGTTTTACTGGAAAAAATTGATAAGTTAGCTTAAATGTAATCACTTCTTTTTAATTTCTTACTAAAGAGAAGTGATTTTTATATACATCTATAAGAAAGCGCTTTATAATATATTGTATTGAAAAAAGGAAATTTTATGTCTAAATACGAATCTATTAATCCATATACAAACCAATTAATTAAAAGTTATCCAACTGCAACTCAAGAAGAAATTGAGCAAGCACTTGAAACCGGAGAAAAATTATATCTAACTTGGCATAATCAGCTGCCGGCTACTAGAAGCAAATTACTTCATGAGATAGCAAATAATTTTCAAAAACATCGCAAAGAAATGGCAAAAACCATGACTTTAGAAATGGGAAAATTGTATCGTGAATCGCTTGAAGAAGTAGATCTATGTATAAATATTTGTAACTATTATGCTGATAAAGCTCCTGAAATGTTAGAGCCTACCCCTTTAGAAACAGATTTAGGAAATGCCTATTATCTAAAACAATCTACAGGTATTATCATGGCTTGCGAGCCATGGAACTTTCCACTTTATCAAGTAATTAGAGTCTTTGCTCCTAATTTTATGGTTGGAAATCCCATCATCTTAAAGCATGCTCATAATGTTCCTGGCTCAGCCCAATTAACAGAAGAAATTATTGAAGAAGCTGGTGCTCCAAAAGGAAGTCTGCAAAACTTATTCCTATCTTATGATCAAATTGGCGATGTTATTGCTGATAAACGTGTTCAAGGTGTTGCAGTAACTGGTTCAGAACGTGGTGGTAGTAGTGTTGCTGAAGCTGCTGGTAAAAATATTAAAAAGTCGACAATGGAGCTAGGTGGAAATGATCCATTTATTGTTTTGGCAGATGCTGACTCTACTGTATTAAAGGATGTGCTAAGTGATGCCAGAACCTATAATTGTGGTCAAGTCTGCACTTCTTCTAAACGCATTATTGTTGTTGAATCCCGTTATGACGAGGTAATGAATATCTTGCACCATACTTTTGCGGGACTTAAACCTGGTAACCCTTTAGACGAAAATACTAGCCTTGCGCCAATGAATTCTCAAAGAGCTGCCGATAAGTTAGTTGAGCAAGTTAAAAAAGGAATTGAACATGGTGCGGAAATTGCTTACCAATATCCTGAAATCAAAAGTTCTGGTGCCTTCTTCCGGCCAATGATTTTAACCAATATTGATAAGAAGAATCCATTATTTGATGAAGAGTTGTTTGGCCCAGTTGCCGAAGTATTCAAGGTTAAAAACGAAGAAGAGGCAATTGCTCTAGCAAATGATTCAAGCTTTGGTTTAGGATCTAGTGTTATTTCTGAAAATAGAACTCATGCCCAAGAAGTTGCAAGTGAAATTGAAACCGGTATGACTGTTATTAATGGGCGCTGGATTACCGCTCCTGAATTACCATTCGGTGGTGTTAAAAAATCTGGCTATGGTCGTGAACTTAGTGAACTGGGCTTGATGTCATTTGTAAACGAACATTTAGTTATTGACGTTTCAAAATAATCTTTAAGTGTACAAAAAAGGCTTAGATCAATATTGATCTAGGCCTTTTTAATTTTGTCTCATACTGCGAAAAGAAACTACTGTTAAAAGAATACTTGATACAAATAATAAATATGTCGAAACTCCGAAAGAAATTGCATTCGCAACAATACGTTGAATTTCAATGCTATTGGCTACTGTATTATTGGTAATACCTAGAGGAGATCCAGCATTCATAAAGATCAATTCTACAGCACAAACTATTAAAACAATTGACTCAATTAATGAAAGGAAGAAAACTAATTTCTTATTATTCTTACCATTTTTAATAGTCAAGATAATGATTGCAATTGGTACACCAACTAAAAGTAGCCACATCCCATAACCAATAAAAATATATTTTCCATTAAATCTACCAATTGAAAGGAGCGCCTTAGAAATAGATAGTGCTTGGTAGCCTTGCATCATTCCAGATGAAAATGGACCACTGAAAACCAAAAGTAAGTTTAAAACTGCAATTAAGATTACTCCTAATTGAGTTGCAGTTCGTTTTTGCTTAACAACTTTTTTTATAGCTTCTGGATCCCGACCCAATTTATCATCAATCTTTTGACGGTGAGCCCTTACTTTATTCTCCCCTTCTTCAAAAGAATTAACTACATCGGAACCAACCTTATTAACATGTTCCGTCAGTCGTTGATCAACCGTATACTGCTCCGTTTTCTTTCCTTTATTCTTATCAGAAACTATAAATAACCAAATTAATAAGGCAAAGAAACAAGACCATCCTAAAGATGGGGAAAAACTTGTTAAAATCAAAAGAATAATTCCAACTACAAAAACAATCATTGAATTCACTTGAATCCAATTAATCATAGTCGCAATGGTAGAATTTTGTTTCTTTGGCTCAACTTTCTTAACAGAACGTGTTTCTTGTTTCTGATGATCATCATTTTTTTCATTACGTGTAGTATCCTGACCAGTAAAGAATTCATTTCTAAACTTTTCTAGGTCAAAGTGACAATTAGGACACTGCTTGTCAGTTGGCTTTACATCTTCTCCACAATTTGGACACTTCATTTTTATTCCCTCATAAACTTTTTTAGCTTATTATAGCATTCTAGCCCTTAAACTAAAAAAACAGAAAGCATCGTTATGCTGCTTTCTGTTTTTTTCTTGATGCGCGGTTAACTAACCACCAAGCCATAATAAATAAAATGGCGATCCCAATTAACGCACCAGCTAATTTTTTGATATCACCATTGAAGATTGCATCCCCTCCAAAGGCATAGATAAATGAAGTAGGAAACATTCCCACAATCACCATCGACAAAAACTTATTAGGCGGTGTTTCTAGTCGTGCAGCCGTATAATCAACTAAGACGCTTGGTATAACTGGTACCATGAAACCTAAAGTCATTCCCAAAGTGGGATGTTTCTGATTCATTAACCAATTAAGAAATCTATTTTTCTTAAACTTGTGCGAAAAACTAACTCTCTTTATTAGACTTTCTACGATACAGTTTCCAAGAACATTTCCACACCAATTAATGGCTAATCCAATCCACGGACCATAACAAAGACCGGCTAAAATACAAAAAACAGAATTCGACATTCCTGGAATCGCATTTAAGATGGTTATTAATCCTAGTAAAAATAAGCCATCCCGTACTTCATGTTGTCGAAGCAAATAGAGTAGTTTTGTTTTCATATCCTTCCCTGGGTGCATTAACAAATCAATTTCAGGGCGATAGTCACGATAAAGCAAGTATAATAAAATTCCTGCTGCTAAAATCCCACAGATTATAAATAATATTTTTCCCAATTTTTTTGTCATTACTTCACTCGTTTATTCTAAATTCATATGCCATAATCATATTTTTTCACGTTTCAGACCAATTATCAAAACTATTATTATCCATTCGTTCTTATACTTTATCGTATTATAATAGTAAAAATAAAGCTATCTCAAAAGGAGGAAAAAATGTCCGCAAAACTTATCTTTAGTGATATAGATGGAACTCTTATTACTTCTCAAGGTGTCGTCTCTTCTACTACTATTGAGGCAATACGTAAGCAAATTATAGCTGGTAATTTATTTATTCCGGTTTCTGCCCGTTTTCCTAAAGGAATTATGAATGTAGTAGACAAAATCACCAATTTCTGTCCAATGATTGCCTATAATGGAGCATTAGTTTTAGATGAAATGGGGCGTCCACTTAATTCACAATTCTTCGAAGCTTCACTTGCTCTTAAGTTAATTGAAGAAATTGAAGCACTTGATACTAATGATCTTGCCTGGAATGTCTATAGTGGCTATAACTGGTTTTCTTCTCTTAATAAAAACCCATTGATTATTAAAGAAGAAGAAAAAGTAGGCGTTAAATCTTTACCAGTTTCTACACACCAAATAAAAGAATTAAAGGGAGTTCATAAGATGCTAATTATCGGCAAACCTGCTCTTATCGATAAAATTATCCCGAGCCTTGTACCTAAGTTTCCTAATCTAGATTTTGTTAAATCAGCACCTCATCTTTTAGAAATCGTTCTTAAGAGTGTTAATAAAGGAAATGCAGTTAAAATCGTTCTTGATAGTTTTGCAATGGATAAAAGCAATGCTTGGGCCTTTGGCGATAATTATAATGATGAATCAATGTTTAATTCAGTTGGTCATCCCGTTTTAATGGGAAATGCTCCAAAAAATTTGAAAGAGAGCTTATCCATTCCAATAACTCTTGATAATGATCATGATGGAATTGCTGCAGTATTAAATAAAATTCCTAACTAAAAAAGATTGAAGTTTTAATCCTCATTCACAAAAGGATAAACTTCAATCTTTTTTGTCTCGGAGAACTAAATATTATTTAGCCTCTTCTTTATTCTTTTTTCTGCCTAAGCCTTCGTAAGTAATCTTCATGGCAGCAGACATATTAATTGGAAGTAAGAATACCAAAAGTAATAATCCAATATCCACACATAATGCAACTTCAATTAAAGTTGGTACACCAGATGGGATTAAGGCGGCGAAAGTACCACCAAGGATAATAGCTGCTGATATTACAACTGTTCCGATAATGTCGCAGGCTTCAAGCATTCGTTGACTTGTGCTCCAGCCAGGGTTTACTTCTCCCAACTCACGATAACGCATCATTAGGAAGATTGAGTAGTCAACACCCAAAGCAACAATCATAATGAAACTGAAGAATGGGGTGTTCCAAGCCAATAATGATCTACCTAAAACGGCCTTAACAATCCATTGATTAATTGATAAAGAAGTTAGGTATGCAATTACCAAAGTACCTAGGATAAACATTGGTTGCAATACTGATCTAGTAACAAAGATCAAGGCAATACCAATACCTACTAACATAATAATTGCAGTTCTTAAGAAGTCGCTACTTGCAGTTTCTTGAGTATCGTAAATCTTTTCAGATTGTCCACCCATTGCAACTGTTGAACCAGCAAGACTTGTACCCTTAACTGATTTCTTAACCATGTTGCTAATTTCATGAGCCTTCTTTGCTCCTTCAGTTGAAGCAGGGTTCATCTTTAGAATGATGATGATCTTAGTAGATTTAAGATCTGAACTCATGTAGTTATCAAGAGCAGGTTTAAAGGTTGATGAGTGAATCATATTTGCTGGAATGTAGAAAGTCTTACCAGCTGCTGAATCAGCTAAGCCAGTTAAGTATTCTTGACCAGCACCTAAACCACTGTTTACTTTATCGATTCCAGCAGTAATCTTAGGGTTATTTGATGCAATTTGACCAGCACCGTTTGCTAATTGGTTTGCACCGCCATTAAGTTGACCAATACCTGAACTTAATTGACCAGCACCACTGTTTAATTGACCAATACCGTTTGCCAATTGGTTAGTGCCGTTTAAACCAGATTGTAAACCAGTGTTTAATTGACCAGCGCCGTTTGCTAACTGGCCGGCACCATTTGCAAGCTGACTAGAACCAGCTACACCTGCTTGTAAGCCGCTTGCAAGTTGGCCTGCTCCACTGTTTAAGCGAGCTGCGCCTGAATTGATTTGGCTTGCACCATTTGCGCTTGCTGAAACAGCAGTTTGAATTTGATTCAATTGAGAAGTTAAACCATCAATTTGAGAATTGGTTTGTTGGGCAAACTGACTAGATTGACCGCTTAATTCACTAGTAACAGCTTTAAGTTCTGCAAGTTGTTGTTGCATACCTGAAATATTGCTTAATGCTGCACTTGCACTCTTAATTTGTTTTGCAGATTGACTAGCAGATTGTAAATCAGCCACTACACTCTCAAGAGCCTGTTTTGATTGTCCTTGACTCTGAGACTGAATTTGCTTCTCAATAATCGGTAGAATCGTATTTACTGCTTTATTTGCATCATCATCACTCAATCCTTGAGCTTTTAAAGCTGAAACCAGTGCTTGAGTATTTCCGTTCAAGCTCATTGTTTGACCGGATTGACTCACCTTAGATAACGTTGAAGCTGCATTTGTTAAGCTAGCCTCTAAATTATCCCCAGCTTTTTGAGTTGCAGCTAAAGTACTTGAGTCTGGTAAATTAATTTCTTGCACAACAGAATTTAATTTACTTAACCCAGCTTGAAGATTCTGCACCTTATCTTTCATAGTCTTTATCTGCTGACTAGAAGCAGGAATCTTTTGATTCAATTGTGAGTTTAATTGATTCAAACCATTTGCCAATTGATCAGTACCAGCCTGCAAACTCTGAGTACCACTTTGTAAACTTGCAGCTCCATTAGCCAACTTAATAGTTCCGTTTTCAAGTTGTACAGCACCTTGTTGTAAGTTCAAAGTACCACTCTCTAAACGACCAGCACCAGTTGCTAAACGCATAGTTCCTGATCTAAGAGCTTCTGCACCATTTTGAAGACGTGTAGTTCCGCTAGCTAATTGATTTGCACCAGCTTGCAGACGGCCAGTTCCGTTAGAAAGTTGATTTGCACCATTTTGTAGTTGAACAGCACCATTAGTAATTTGTTTACTACCGTTACTTAAAGTTCCTAAACCATTTCTAGCAGTATTAACACCTGAGTTAACAGTGCCTAATTGGTTGTCAACGTAAAGACGTTTAATTGATTTTCCATTTGGTTCAGTTACAGAAGATGCAAATTTAACATCTGGGTCTGCCTGAATCTTTTTAACAATCTGATCTATTTCTTTTAAGCTCTTTTCGTTATCAAGCTTATCTTTGCTCTGAATATATAAAGTTGAATATTCAGGAGTACCAATTGAGAAATGATCTTGTAAAACTAATAGTCCAGCTTTTGATGGTGTAGAATTAGAAATTTCATCTGCATCATCATAATTCAAATTATTTGAATAGAATAAGGCAAATGGCAATACTGCAACTGCCATTACAACTAAGTAAATAATTGGATGAGTCAAGCTCCCTTTTGAAAGAGCATGCCATAACTTAGAGTTGCTTTCACCTTCAAACTTCTTAACTGGCCAGAATAATTTCTTACCTAAGACAGCCATAAAGAATGGGTTTAAAGTTAAAAGTACTACTAATAATACAGCAACCCCAACAGCAACCCCAACAGCTGAACGGTAGATTGAGAAGTTAGCTAAACCTAACGCACTAAATCCAATTAAGATTGAAGATCCAGAATAAAGAATTGTCTTACCAGCTTTACGCAACGCATCATTTGTTGCTTCATGGTTCGACATCCCCTTACTCAAGTTCTCTTTAAATTTATCATACAGCAGGATATTGTAGTCAGTACCAATACCAAACAAAACAATAACCATGAAAACTTGAGTAAAGTTTGAAAATGGAAAGTTAAATTTCTCTACTAAATTAGTAACAATTGAGAATGAAGTAATAAATGAAACACCAACTGTTAATAATGAAATTATTGGCACAATTGGCGACTTGAATACAATTACTAAAACAATAAAAATAAAGAAGATAGTAATTAATTCAGTCTTTTTAATACCTTCTTGAACCGAAGCAGAGAAATCATCTTCAAGAATTCTAACCCCAGTTACATATGTTCTAACTCCTGGAGTTTTAACAGCCTTTGTTAAAGTCTTGTTAACGTTAGAAACAGTCGAATGATCATTAGCAATATTTAATTGCACAATTTCTGTTGTTTTATCTTTAGAAATTAATTGTGCTTTTGTTGCATAGTTGTCATTAGGAGTCATCATTGACTTGATACCAAGCTTTTTCTTATTGTCCTTTAAAAAGCGAATTGTATCGTCAATTTTCTCCTTATCACTCGAGGTTAGTTTCCCATGTTTTTTATTAAAAACTACCCCCACAACATAGGTATTATCTTGTCCATGCCCCCACTTACTTTCGATGTTAGTTGCAATAGAACTTTGAACATCTTTAGGAAGTGAAATTTCTGAATGCTGACGTGTCAATGCATCCACATTTGGCAACGAGAAGACAGCAATTAGCAAAATTGCTATCCATGCTATCAAAGCACCAAGATGATTTTTCAGCAATTTCATGTGCTACTTTCCTTTCTCCTTATTTTGTACCTTCAACTTGAAGTTTTGGTGCTACAAGTCTTAAAAGCATCTCATGGTAATTATCGTCAGCTTCTTTTTCTGTTTCATCGATCACATATCGATCTAAGAAAACATAACCCAAAACAGCTCCAAGTAAACTATGCAAAGAAACAACATTTTTCTTGCCTACATCCAGCTTTTCTCCTAGATCTACTATCTTTAAAACCTCTTCACGAATTTGCTCATTTTGAACATATTCATTTAGTCCATAGTAAATACTAGAAATAGCCTTATCATGTAGTAAAAAGTCTCGTATTTCATCTGCAAATCTAAACAAAGCATCTAGACCTGAATGGCCTATTATCTTCTTTGTTAGGTGCTGACGCAAAACTTGCAGTCTATTAACACAAACTAAAACTAATAAATCATTACGATTAGCAACATAGTGATACAAAGATTGAGACCTAATCCCCAATGCTTTAGCTAAAGTTGGCATTGTTAATTCGCTTAATCCCTTTTCACTAATAATTGTTATAGCTTGATCAATCACTTTTGAGCGGTCCAAAGCTCTTTTTTTAGCCAAGATAATCACCTTCTTTTTTTGTGTACTCATATACTTTAACACGTCAATGTGTAGAAAACAATCTACAATGTGTAGAAATTTATCTACTTTTTGAAAAAATAAAAAGGAGTTAAAAACTCCTTTAAATCTATTTTTGTTTAGTCATCCAATTATTAATCGAATCACCAATTTTAGCTAGATCAGCATCTTCTTCACTAACCATGGCCATCGTATAAGGCTTACCATCTTCTTGAATTATGGCTGCTCCTTGTTTTTTATCAGCTATTCTATAAACCACACCATTAATGTTTTTGGCTAAGCCTTTTTCAGGAAAATTAGCTAACTGTCCTAAAATTTGATTATCCACACTAGTTCCTAAAATTTTTCCCTGGTAAAGCTTTTGCATAGTATTAACTAAGTCACCACTACTGGTTTTTCCGGCAAAATCTTTACCAAAATTATCAGTAATTTCAGTATTGCCTGCACCAAACTCTTTTGCAGTTTGATTTACTTTTTCTTTTCCAATTTTATTCAAAATAATATTAGCTGCATTATTATTTTGCTGACGCATCATTAAATCAAGTAAATATGTATAGGAATAAGCCATATCAGTCTTTAATACCTTATCTCCACCATTTAAGTCACTTGATTTAACTTTATAAGGAGTTGCTGAGTTTAAGCTTTTATCTTGAACTGCCTTGTAATAAGCCAGCAGCACAAATAATTTTAGAACATTCCCAGCATTTAAATTGTCCTGACTAGTATTTGTTAAATCGGCAAATATTTTAGGATTATTCAAGTCCTTTACACTTACTTGATAGTTTCCTTGAACGTTTGAACTAGCTTTAACAATGGCTTTAGCTAAATCTTTATTACTATTTTTTGAAATAGCGGCCTCTCCAATCTCACTTTCTCCATTAGTAATACGAGTTTGTTTAGTGCCCTCTTTCATTTTACTTTTTTGAGCTACTTTGGCTGTTGAATTTCCATAAATTTCTAAAGTTTGTGTCTTCATATGATTAATACTAGTCATATAAAAAGCTAATGCACAAAAAGAGGATAAAATCGCCCCTAAAAATATTTTATTTTTCATTAAAAATCTCCTTAATCACATATTTTTTATTTTATCATGCTAATACCTAAAAAAGTTTTAAAGACTAAGGATTATTCTATTTTTTAAGATTATCTTTTCTTTATATAGGATTTGCTGAATGCGTTCACAAATTGTTCTTTTTTTAGTACAATAATTCCAGTATTAATATTTACAGTGAGGGATTATTATTTATGTTGAAATATATGATCGGTATTGACGCAGGTGGTACACACTCTACGGCAATCGCTTATGATGAAAACGGTAAAGAATTAGGTCGTGCTGAATCCGGCCCAGGTCAAATCAACAATGACTACGAACTCGGTATCAAGAATATTGCTCAAGCAGTTAATGAATTGCGTGACAAAATTGATGGCGATTGTATTAAAGTTTTAGCCGGAATTGCCGGTTTATCCGTTGTTGGTAATGCACCAGAAGTTGCAGCAACTATTTCTTCAATGGTTGGTAATATTCCAACTCGTGCTATTACTGACTCACTTCTTGCTCTTTACAATGGTCTTGAAGGAGCAGACGGTGCTTTAGTTATTGCTGGTACTGGATCTGTTGTTAATGGTCGTCAAAACGGCTCTTTAATTGCTGTTGGTGGTTACGGTTCTTTACTTGGAGATGAAGGTAGTGGTTACGCTATTACCAAGGCTGCTCTTCAAGCTGCTCTTCTTAGCTGGGACAAGCGTGAAAAGAATTCTTTAATTGATTTATTCGTTAAAGAATTCAATGTTGATAACATGGGTGAAGTTCCTGCTAAATTCTACAACTTAACTAGTCCAGAAGTTGCTTCAAAGGCTGTTAAAGTTGCTAAGTTAGCAGATAACGGTGATGAAGATGCTCGTAAAATCATTGCAGATCAAGCACATCTTTTGGCACGCGATATTATTATGTGCTTAGACCGTTACGAAGATCCTAAGCCAATGCGCGTTGCTTTAACTGGTTCAGTTCTTTCAAACAACGCTATGATGCGTTCATACATGGAAGCAGAAGTTAAAGAAAAATACCCAGACGCAGTATTTAGCGTTTCAAATGGTGAAAACGCACGTGGTGTAATTTTTGATAAGAGCAAAGATTACCGCTACTTCACTAACCATAACGATGATGAATAATTAAATTAAAACCATAAAAACACCTCGGTCTCCGAGGTGTTTTTTTATCTATAAATCTTTATACATTAATACGTGTTCTATACCACCCTCATCAAATGTCTCGCCTTTAACTTGATAACCAAGACGATCATAAAAAGGCTTCGCTGTCATTTGCGCATGGCAGTATATCCGATTAACATCCTTTTCTTTTAGGTACTCATGCACCTCTTTCATCATCTTGCTTCCAAGGTGCATCCCTCGTGCATCTTTTGAGACCACAACTCGACCTAAATACCAATCTCCATTTTCATCTTTAAAAATTCGACAAGTAGCTAAAGCATCATCTTTTCCGTCATTTAAACTAAAAACATGAATTGCATGAAAATCTTCATCATCTATTTCAGGTAAAGTGATTTTTTGTTCACTAACAAAAACTTCATTTCTTAGCCTTTCGACGCAAAAAGCCTCATATCCAGTCATTTCATCAATTGTCTTAAAACAAAATTTCATTACTTCAACCTCTTAACTAAAATCAAATCCGTCTGTGGATCTTCTCCAACTACAAAAGTGTGTTGACCAACTCTTTTAAAACCATCTTTTTCATAGAAAGCCTGAGCTTGATAATTTTTCTCCCAAACTCCAAGCCACATATTGTCCTTCTCTTTTTCTTTAGCTATTTTCTCAGCTAATTTGATTAGAACTAATCCTAATCCTTGATGTTGAAAAGCTTGCTTCAAGTATATCCTTTCGACTTCTAAAGCATTAGGAACTACCTGCTCTGTTTGAGCATGTCCTTCATTCACCTTTAGATAGCCAGCCACTTTATTATCTACAGTTAAAAAGTAAAAACTACTATTCGCATTTTCAACTTCATCTTTTAATTTTTCTTCTGCATATGCTGTATCCAAAAATTCTTTCATATTTTCGGCACTATTTTGTGATCCAAACGTTTCTAAAAATGTTTGTCTTGAAATTTGCTGTAAATGTTTAATGTCGGTTACTGATACTTCTTTAATTTCATATTTTGCAGTCATATTAATACTTCCTCTTTCCACCATTCTTTACAAAATTCCAATTTTCACGTGCATTTTTCTCGAGAACGCTTAGATATTTTTGTAATTGAGCCTGTTCATCTTTAGTTAAGCCTTTTGTTACTAACGTATTTGAATAGACATTTTCTCTTTCTATTTCTTTAGCTAATTTTTTACCTGTATCGGTTACAAATAAATGTTTGATTTTCTTATTAGTTTCATCATCTTCTTTAAAAATAAGTCCCGCTCGTTCAAGCTTTCTAATTCCATGGGCAGTCGTTGTACGATCAATGTTTAATAATGTAGCTAGGTGATCAGAAATAATCCCTGGGTGTTCAAAAACGCGAGTTAAATATAAGTATTGACCACGATTTAATTCCAAATCTTTAAACTCAATATTAGCAATTGAATCCAAGGCTCGTGAAATTGAACCAATTTCTCTCAAAATATCTTCTTCTGCCATCTTTATGTCTATCCCTCCTATTTGTTTGTTCTAGTATATGTTATTATTGTTGCAAATACAACAATGATAAAAAATGATTATTACTCTATTTGATTTCTATGTTAACAATAAGTAAAATCTATCTGAATAGTTAAATAAGGGGGGGATTATAAAATGATTTTAAGAAATATCGGAATTCTTCTAACAATTATTGTTGGAATTGAGCATATTGGAATTATGTGGCTAGAAATTTTTGGGAAACCTGACTTACAAGCTAAGTCGTTTGACATGGATGTAGA
>CAMFQH010000028.1:0-12732 GCA_945980025.1 uncultured Lactobacillus sp. | reverse complement strand
CACCTAAGCCTTCGTCGGCAGCGTCAGATGTGTATAAGAGACAGGGCTGCAAGTGGCGGTCCAGATTCAGTAGCGTTGCTGAAGATGCTGGTTAATTTTTTACCTAATCCATCTGAACAATTGATTGTTGCACATTTGGACCATTGTCTAAGAGATGATAGCTTTTTAGAAAGCCAACTTTTACAAAGATTAACTTCAGCCCTTAAAGTAAAGCTAGTAGAAAAAAAGTGGCCAGTTGAACTTCATCCGCAAGCTGGGGTTGAAGCAAAAGCCAGAGAGTACCGTTATGCATTCCTGGCAAAGGTTGGAAGAGAATATCAAACTGATTATCTTTTAACGGCACATCACGGGGATGATTTAATTGAAAATATTTTATTGAAGTTTATTCGCTCTGGGGATGTAGCTGAAATGAATAGTCTTCAAATTGTGGGAAATCTCGGTTCAATGAAATTGTTGCGCCCTTTAGTTAAATATTCTAAAGATGAATTATTGAAATATGATAAGGACCACCATCTTGATTTCATTGAAGATAAAACTAATTTTGAAGATGACACTTTAAGAAATCGTTTGAGACATCATGTTGTTCCATTATTAAAGAAAGAGACAAGTCATCTAGTTAAAAATGCTAACCACTTTAGTGAGAGTGTAGCGTTACTTTCAAAGTGTCAGAGTGATCTCTTTGATAGTTTACCTTCTCCAATAAATTTTAGTAAAGCGCTACGGGGTAAAAAGGAAGATATAGCTCGGTTAAATACACATGAAGCGGCAGCTTTTTTTGATTATTTAATCTATAAAAAGTGGCATCAAAGAATCCATTTTGATGAAATTGACTTGAATAAAAATGTGATTTTCAATAAAGAAAATTTTCAATTGCTTTTTTATCAAAAATATTACTATTTGATTAATAGAAATGAATTAGCTGTAATTGATCCTAAAAGAAAACTAGTTAAATTAAATGAAAAATTTTCTTTGAACGGGAAAAAATATTTAATTACCCAGGATGAAAAGTCACAAAAATTGGCTGGT
This sequence comes from uncultured Lactobacillus sp., assembly GCA_945980025.1. GTDB lineage: Bacteria > Bacillota > Bacilli > Lactobacillales > Lactobacillaceae > Lactobacillus. The sequence goes on along the minus strand of CAMFQH010000028.1, from coordinate 11,706 downwards.
TATTTTTATGGCGAAAAAGCAAAGTATTTAGAGGTAGGCAGCTTGCCACAAGGTAGTACATTAAAGTTAGCTACAGGAAAACAAACTAAGGCCAAGAAAAAATTTGCTGAAAATGGGATTCCTTTAACTTTAAGGCCGTATTGTTTGACAGTCTGGCAAGAGGAAAATCCAGTCTATGTTGAAAGTGTTTATCAAAATCAAGAATATAACCCCAATTTTGTACGCTATAATGTATATATTTATTTTTAAGTTTATGCAAAGTTCTATGGTAAAAGCATAATTTGTGGTAAAATCGTTGGAGTAATTCCAAGAAGTGTCGCGGAGGTTAATAGATGAAAAATAGAAGAAATAGACTGCTTTCTAACGGTCTTTTCTATATCATAGTATTCGTGATCCTCTTGGCTGGAATCAATTGGGCCATGGGAGGCTCCGGTAGTAATGGTTCCACAGAAAATATCCGTTATTCTCAATTAGTAAAAGATTTAAAAGCGGGTAAAGTCAAGAGTATCAATGTACAACCATCTAATGGTGTATATACGGTTACTGGATCTTATAAGAAAGCTCAAAAGTCAAATAATCAAAATAATAATGGATTTGGACTAATTCCAAGTTCACAAAGTAGTAATGAAGTAACCCGGTTCAGTACTACGATGCTTCAAAATGACTCAATGGTTAAGACAATTTCAGATCTTGCCCAAAAGAGTGGGGCATCTATTTCTGGACAAGGTGAATCTCAATCTGGAACCTGGATCTCTACGATTGTGATGCTTGTCCCAACTTTGATTTTTATTGTCATGCTTTGGATGATGATGAATCAAGGTGGACAAGGCCGTGGCGGCGGTATGATGAACTTTGGTAAGTCACATGTTAAGCCACAAGATCCAAGTAAAAACAAGGTTAGATTCTCAGATGTAGCTGGGGAAGAAGAAGAAAAGCAAGAATTGGTTGAAATTGTTGAATTCTTAAAGAATCCAGCAAAATATACTAAATTAGGTGCTCGAATTCCGGCTGGTGTTCTTCTTGAGGGTCCTCCAGGTACTGGTAAAACTTTACTTGCACGTGCAGTTGCAGGTGAAGCTGGTGTACCATTTTATTCAATTTCTGGTTCAGACTTTGTAGAAATGTTTGTCGGTGTTGGTGCATCTCGTGTACGTGATCTGTTTGAAACAGCTAAGAAAAATGCACCAAGTATCATCTTTATTGATGAAATTGATGCTGTTGGACGTAAACGTGGTAATGGCGTAAGTGGTGGCCATGACGAAAGAGAACAAACTTTAAACCAATTACTGGTTGAAATGGATGGTTTCGAAGGTGATGAAGGTGTCATTGTTATGGCAGCTACTAACCGTTCTGATGTTCTTGATCCCGCACTTCTTCGTCCTGGTCGTTTTGACCGTAAGGTTTTAGTTGGTCGCCCAGATGTTAAAGGCCGTGAAGCTATTTTAAAGGTTCATGCTAAGAATAAACCTTTAGCCCCTGATGTTGATTTAAAGGAAGTAGCACGTCAAACTCCTGGCTTCGTTGGTGCTGATCTTGAAAATGTTTTAAACGAAGCTGCTTTAGTTGCTGCTCGTCGTAATAAGACTGAAATTACAGCTTCTGATATTGATGAAGCTGAAGATAGAGTTATTGCCGGCCCAGCTAAGAAAGATACTGTTATTTCTCCAGAAGAAAGAAAACGTGTTGCCTACCACGAAGCAGGACACGCAATTGTTGGATTGGTTCTTAGTGATTCAAGAACTGTTCGTAAGGTTACAATTGTTCCTAGAGGCCGTGCTGGTGGATATAACATCATGCTTCCAAAAGAAGACGAAAACATCATCACTAAGAAGCAGTTGATGGAACAAGTTGCTGGTTTAATGGGTGGTCGTGCTGGTGAAGAAGTAGTTGTGGGCGATAAGTCTACTGGCGCTTCAAATGACTTTGAACAAGCAACTAACATCGCTCGGGGTATGGTTACTCAATATGGTATGACTGATGTTGGTATGACTGAGCTTGAATCCCCAAGTATGCAATCACCTTATGGAACTAAGCCATATAGTGAAGCTACAGCTGCTAAGATTGATGAAGCAGTTAAAGAAATTCTTGATGAAGGTCATAAACAAGCAGTTGATATCATTAAGAGTCACCGTGAAACTCATAAGATTATTGCAGAAGCCTTACTCAAGTATGAAACTTTAAACGAAAAACAAATTCTTTCATTATTCAAGACTGGTAAAATGCCTGAAAATGATGAAAATGAATTTCCAAGTGAGTCTAAAGCTTCAACTTATGAAGAGGCAAAAGCCGCAATGGAAAAGAAGGATCAACAAAGAGAAGAAACTGAAAACAAGGATGATAAAGAAGATATTCATCCACTTCCTGATGATCATAAGAATATTGATAATATTCCACTTAATCCACCATCTGAAAAGAATGATTCTGAGGATCATAGTTCAGATGAAAATAAGGATGATTAAGAGTTTATTGTAAGAGTGATGTTTAAACTCCTTTCTAATACTGAAATTACAGATTTTAGAAAGGAGTTTTTTGGTATTAAGAATGAAATATTTAAGTAAAAAAGAAAAAAAGATTTTAAAGGTAAGCCTAATAAGTTGTTTAACAACTATAGTTCTCTTTTTCCTTTTATCTACTTTGACCGATTGTAACCCAATCTTTGGGGGAGTTCTGTATAGTGGGGATTTACCAAATCAATATTTGTCCTTCTTTCAATATTATCGTCATTTAATGCTCGGTAATTGGAGTAGCGCAGGATTTAGTTTTCTCAATGGTTTGGGTGGAGATATGGCCGGAAATATTGGCTATTATCTTCTTAGCCCACTCAATTTTATTGTGTTCCTTTTCCCAGCAAGTAAAATGAATATTGCTGTGTATATTATTATCCTGATCAAATTAGGTTTAATGAGTGGAACCTTTACTTGGCTGACTCTGAAATGGTTTAAGTTTAAGTATCAAGCATATCCTGTCTTTTTAGGAATTGCTTACGGCTTGAGCGGCTATTCGATTGCCTATGCTGGAAATGTAATGTGGTTTGATGGTTTAGTCTTACTTCCGTTAATTTCCTATGCATTGATCAGAGGAATCAGGAAGAATGTTTGGCTGGCTTACAGTATTTTACTAACATGTGCTATCATTTTTAATTACTATATTGGCTACATGATTTGTATCTTTTTAGTAATATTGTTTTTGGCATATACAGTTAACAATTTTGAAAATCGCAAAACTTTTCTTCATCAATTTACCGGTTTTGCAATTAGTTCAATCATTAGTGGGTTAATCAGCGCAGTAGTTATCCTGCCAACTTTCTTTAACCTTTCTAGCAATAAGTTATCTCAGGCAGACTTTAATTCTAATTTTGAAATTAAAACTTTAATTAGTGGCGGAAAAGCTGTTTCAAGATTATTTATTGGTGATACTTACAATGATTGGGCACCAATTTTTGTCGGTACGTTAGTTTTAATTGTATTTATTCTTTACTTTATTGATGGACGTAACTCTATCAAAGAAAGAATTACTAATTTAGTTATTGGACTATTTTTTGTGTTGAGTATTACTGTGCCAAAAATCTATCTCTTTTGGCATGGTGGTCAACAAACTATTGCTTATCCATATCGTTTTGGATTTATTATTGTATTCTGGTTTTTACTTTTGGCAGCAAAAGAACTCTCTAACTTAAGTGATTATCGAAAAGAAAGTAAAAATGAAAGACTTATTGCTGCAGGAATTTATTTACTTGTTAGTTTAGCAGCTGTCTATATTCGTCGCAGAATTGGGCCATGGAATGGTTATGCTTGGCTTGCAGTTGTCCTAGTAATTATATTTGGAATCTTGGTTTATTTCTCTGATAAAAGATTTGTTCGTGTAACTTTATTATTGGTAGGATTAGTTGAATTAGCCGGTAATGCTTATATTGGTTTGAATCACCTCGGAATGAAAAGTGGAGCATATCCATCTTATGTGTCTGAGAATCAGAGTATTATTTCTCGAATTCCAAATTCTGATAAAACGGGTAGATTGGCTAAAAACTATGAACTAAATAATGATCGCGGTGAGGGATACACTTTTAATTACCGGGGGATGGAAGAATTTTCATCAAATAATGATTCTCGTATTAGTTCATTAATGACAGACCTTGGGTTTTCAACTTTTCGTTATTTCTACTATTATCAAACCGGTACTGTAGTAACAGATGCTATTTTTAATGTAAAAACGTTTATTAATAGTTCGCTTTCTAATCAAAGTGTTTCACCAGAATACATTAGCTATGGTTTGAGAAATGATTTAAAGAATCATCCTGTAATTCTAAAACAGGGTGATAAGACGGCCTATCGAAATGAAACTTTACCTTTTGCCTTTGCAGGTGATTTAGCTAATAAGCTGAAGTTTAAAGAGGAAAATCCAGTATATAATCAAAATTTGGTTTTAAATTCTTTAACTCAAACTAAAAAAGATGTTTTGAGCTATAGCTCTAAAAATGCTGAAATTAATTCTAAGAATATAAATCTTAAATTTAAGAAAGGTAAGTTTAAAGCTAAGAGAACTTCCGAAAATCCTGGCACTATAACCTTTACATATAGCAATTTGAAACCTGATCAAGTTGGTTATATCCGCTTTAGTAAGAATTTAATGGAGCAGATTGTGGTTTTAAATAGCTATCAAATGAAGCAAAAGCCGGATTACCGTTTACCATTTACTGTCTCAATTAATGGAAAAGATGTTCATCTTCAACAATACACAGATCAACTTATTGGAGTTCAAGCTGATAAAGACGGAAAACTGGTAGTGAAGATGACTTTAGACGGAAAGTCAAATGAAGTTGAGTTTAAATATCCACGTTTTGTGAATATTGATCAAACTGCATTAGAAGATAAGGTTAAAAAAGCTCAAAATAATCGCATGAAGTTTTCTGCGTTTAGGGATAGCTATGTAGCTGGAACAGTAAAGACTGATAAAAATGAAAACTTAGCAACCACCATTCCTTATAGTAAAGGATGGCGAGCAGAAGTTGACGGAAAACCAGTTAAAATTAATCGAACTTTGAAAGTATTTATTGGCTTAAAATTAAAGCCGGGAACTCATCAAATAACTTTCAAATATAGAACACCTGGTTTCGTCATCGGTGCTTTACTAAGCATTATCGGTATTATTGCCTTAGCTATATATACGGTCTATCTAAAGAAAAATAAAACATCTATTAGTCAGAAAACTAATAAATAGGTGAAATAAAGATTGTACACCCCTCTAAAATTAGAGGGGTGTATTTAGAATTAAGGATAATAATGAAAAAGTTGAGTAAAGAAAAGAAAAATATTCTGAAACTGTGTTTGATAAGTTTTGGAATAACTATAGCGATTTTCCTAATTGTATCTAGTTTGGCAAATTGTAATCCGTTTTTAGGTGGAGTTTTATGGGGCGGAGATTTACCAGATGAATATCTGTCATTTTTTCAATATCTTCGTCGTTTGATTTTAGAAAACTGGAATAGTCTGCAATTTAGTTTCGCTAATGGATTAGGTGCAGATATGGCTGGAAACATTGGTTACTATCTTGCTAGCCCATTGAATTTACTAATTTTATTATTTCCAGCTAGTCAAATAAATTTAGCCCTCTATGTAATAATTGTTATCAAATTAGGCTTGGCTAGTGCAGCATTTACGTTTTTAATTTTAAAATTTTTCAATTTTAAAAATCAGATCTATTCAGTTTTTCTGGGAATTATTTATGGATTAAGTGGATACTGCATCGGATATGGAGCAAATTTAATGTGGCTCGATGGGGTAATCCTATTACCATTAATTATTTATGCTCTGATCAAAGGTTTAGTTAAAAGACACTGGACTCTTTATATTGTCTTGCTAGCATGTGCCATAATTTTTAACTATTATATTGGCTACATGATTTGTATCTTCATCGTAATTGCCTTTTGTGCTTATACAATCAATAATTTTAAGGATAAAAAAATATTCATCCAGCAGATAATTGATTTTGTAATAAGTTCACTAATTAGTGGGCTAATTAGTGCGGTTATTACTTTACCAACCTGGATGAATTTATCTAATAATAAATTTGCTGAACATACTATCAATGAAGGTTTTAAACTAAGTCCAGTTTCTTCAATTGCCAAAAGCATGTCTGCTTTATTTATGAAAAATACCTTTAATGGGTCACCGCTTTTATTTATTGGTACTTTGGCAATAATTGTTTTCATTTTGTATTTTATTGATAATAAGAATTCAAAAAAAGAAAGAATTACTAACTTAGTGATTGGCTTAGTTTTTCTACTAAGTTTGATTCAAACAAAAATCTATCTTTTCTGGCATGGAGGACAAAAACCAGTTGGTTTTCCATATCGATTCAGTTTTATTATTATCTTTTGGATTTTATTATTAGCTGCAAAAGAACTAGCAAGTTTTGATTTAAAGAAAAAACAACTCTTGTTAGCATCTGGAACCCTATTTATTTTGGGACTATTAGTGACTGTCTTAAGACTGCACTATGGAAAATACGATATGTATATGTTGGTTTCGCTGGGCTTAATTATTTTGTTTAGTATTTTACTTTATTTTTCAGACCATAAATCATTTCGTTTTGTTCTCGTGATGGTAGGAGTAGTAGAGATTGCTATTAGTAGTTATCTTATGTTGGATCGAATAGGGATGAGAAGTAATATATACTCTAATTATGTAACTGAAAACCAAGAGTTATTTGATCATTTGCCAGCTAGTGTTAAAAGTAAAAGAATAGCCAAAAATTATTTTTTAAATAATGATCGTGGCGAAAGCTACGCATTTAACTACAAAGGAGCAGAGATTTTTTCTTCTAATAATGATCCCAAAATTAGTAAATTATATGCTAACTTAGGATTATCAGCATATGGTTATTATTATTTCTATAAAACCGGAACAGTAGTGACTGATGCTATTTTCAATATTGGTGGTTTTATTGATAATTCCTTACCAAGTCAGAGTATCTCCCCTGAATATATTAGTTATGGGCTGAGAGATGATTTGAAAAATAATCCAATTTTATTAAAAGAAAAGCAGTACACAGCATATCGAACTGATACATTACCACTTGTTTTTGCTGGTAATTTATCTAATAATTTAAAATTTAAGAGTGATGATCCTGTTTATAATCAAAATTTAGTTTTAAATTCGTTAACTCAAACTCAAGGAAATGTCTTAACTTATAGTCCAAAAGTTGCAAAAATTAAAGTAACTGATAGTAAGTTGAATCAGGAAAAGAAGAAGTTTACAGTCACTCGGACATCTGATAAAGAGGGAAGTGTAACTTTTACTTTTGACGGTTTGAAACCAAAAGAAACGGCCTATGTTCAATTTGGTAAAGATTTAATGGGATTTGCGGATCCACTAACTACTTATCATGCAAGTCAGGATGGAAATAATAAGCCTGAATTAAGTATTACCATTAATAAAAAAGATGTTCGACTTCAACCACAAGTTAAACAACTAATTGGTGTTCGAGCAAATAAAAAAGGACAGGTCCAAATTAAGTGGAGACTAGCAGGAAATAAACGAATTCTGACTAGCGAAATGCCACGTTTAGTAAATATTAATTCAACTTTATTGCGATCTAAAGTTTCACAAGTTAATAATAAAAAACAGATGCACTTAACAACTTTTAGAGATAATTATCTATCAGGAAAAATAAATACCACTAAAAACGAAAATCTGGTAACTACTATTCCATACAGTAGGGGTTGGAAAGTAAAAGTAGATGGTAAACCAGTTAAGGTTAGCCGAACTTTGAATGTATTTATTGGTTTAAATATGAAACCTGGTAAGCATACTGTAGTAATGAGATATAGGACTCCTGGATTGCTTATTGGAGTTATAACAAGTATCATAGGTATAATCTTACTAGTGGTATTTAATGGGTACTTGGAAAAGAAAAAATATTAGTCAAAGAATAAAGTCTATAATTTATAGGCTTTATTTTTTAGGAGAAAGAAAAAATGAAAGATTATTTAGTAAAAGCAATTGATAAAACTAAGAATTTACGATTAATTACGGTTGATGCTAAAGATTTAGTAAGTGAAGCACAAAAAAGACATGATACTTGGAGTGCATCTTCAGCTGTGCTTGGAAGAACACTTATTGGAGGATTGCTCTTATCAGCAGCTTTATTGAAAGATAAAGATGAATTAACTGTTAGGTTACTTGGAAATGGTCCAGTGGGAGCAACTATTGTAACAGCAAAAGCTGATCTAACAATTAAAGGATATATCCAAAATCCTCATATAGCCCTTCCACCTAAAAAAGATGGACATATCGATGTGGCAAAAGCCGTTGGAAAAGGTTGGCTTGAGGTAACCAAAGATCAAGGTTTGAAGGAACCATATACAGGTCAAGTTCCAATTGTTAGTGGGGAGATTGCAGAAGATTTTACATATTATCTAGCCAAATCAGAGCAAATTCCTTCAGCTGTTGGTCTATCAGTATTTGTTGAGCCTAATAATGAGATTGGAGCTGCTGGCGGATTTATTTTACAAGCATTACCTGGAGCTACTGATGAGCAATTGGCTGAAGTTGAAAAGAGAATCAAGGCTCTTCCTAATCTTTCTACTTTATTTTTAGATGGAATGACACCTGAAAATTTGGCAGAGAGAATCTTAGGGACTGATTGTAAAATTTTAGCTAAAGAAGATGTTTCTTTCGCTTGTGATTGTTCGAAAGAAAAATATAGTCAAATCTTGGCTACCTTAAAACCAGCACAATTAAAAGAAATGATTGAGAAGGATCATGGCGCAGAGTTAGTTTGCCGCTTTTGTAAAGAAAAATATCATTTTACTGAAGATGAGTTAAAAGATGTCCTTAAGAAGGCAAATTAAAGTGGTGTGTAATGAATAGTTTTGCTATGATATTAGGGTATTTGAAAGGGTGAGCAAGTGTGAAAAACGATAGTTGGAAAATTAGGGATGTTGAAATTCCTAATCGTGTAGTAGTTGCACCGATGGCTGGAATTTCAAATGCTGCTTTCCGAGTAGTATGTAAAGAATTTGGTGCAGGCCTAGTAGTGTGTGAAATGATTTCAGATCATGGAATTATTTATCGCAATAAAAAGACCTTGGAAATGTTAACGGTTGATCCTCGTGAACATCCAATGAGTATTCAAATTTTTGGTGGTAGTGAGGAAACTTTAGTTGAAGCTGCTCATTATGTTGATACTCATACAGCAGCTGATATTATCAATATTAATATGGGTTGTCCTGTACCAAAGGTAACAAAAACTGATGCCGGAGCTCGTTGGCTATTAGATCCAAATAAGATCTATCAAATGGTCCATGCAGTTGTTCGTAATGTAAGTAAACCAGTTACTGTTAAAATGAGAACAGGCTGGGATCAAAAACATATTTTTGCTGTTGAAAATGCTTTAGCTGCTCAAGAAGCAGGTGCTAGTGCTGTTGCTATGCATGGCCGGACTAGAAAGCAAATGTACATGGGCGAAGCTGACTGGGAAATTTTGAAGGATGTAGCAGATGCTTTGACTATTCCTTTTGTTGGTAATGGGGATGTTACTACTCCTGAAAAGGCAAAAGTAATGCTAGAAGATGTTGGAGCAGATGCAGTGATGGTTGGTAGAGCGGCTTTAGGGAATCCATGGATTATTAAAGATATGGTCCACTATTTGGATACCGGAGAGAAATTACGTCCACAAACTGTTGAAGAAAAAGTAGAAACTGCTAAAGATCAATTAAATGGATTGATTGATTTAAAGGGAGAAAAAATTGCTGTTCCCGAATTTAGAAGACAAGCAGCTTATTATTTAAAAGGAATTCCCCGTTCAGCTCGAACCCGTGCTAAAATAAATGATGTTTGGACGAAAAAAGAAGTTTTTGACTTGTTAGATGATTTTGTGGAAAAATATGAAGCGAGACAAAAGCAAATTAACCAATAAAAGGAGTTTTTAGAGTGGCAAAGAATGAAATGAACGACCAACTAATCGCTCGTCGTGAAAAAATGGACGAAATGCGTGAAAACGGTATTGAACCTTTTGGCGTAAGAAAATTTGATCGTCAAGACTTAGCTCGTACTTTGAATGAAAAGTATAGTAATGAAGATAAAGATGAATTAAATGCTGATATGCCTATGACTAAGATTGCAGGTCGTATGCTTGCAAAACGTGGTAAAGGTAAAGTTGGATTTGCAGATCTTTATGACCGTACTGGTAAGATTCAAATTTATGTACGTAAAGATATCGTTGGTGAAGATAACTACAAGATTTTTAAGAAGTCTGATATTGGTGACTTTTTAGGTATTGATGGTGAAGTAATGAAGACCGATACTGGTGAGTTGACTATTCGTGCTACTCACATTACTTTCTTGTCTAAGGCTCTTCGTCCATTACCTAATAAATGGGATGGTTTAAAGGATGTTGAACAAATTTATCGTCAGCGCTACCTTGACTTAATTACAAATCATGATAGTTACATGCGTTTTGTTCACCGTACTCAAATTATTCAAGCTATTCGTGATTATTTAAATAATAGAGATTTCTTAGAAGTTGAAACTCCAGTTCTCCACAATATTCCTGGTGGTGCTGAAGCCCGTCCATTTATTACTCACCACAATGCTTTGGATATTGATCTTTACATGAGAATTGCTTTGGAACTTCCATTGAAGCGTTTAATTGTTGGTGGCATGGAACGTGTTTATGAAATCGGTCGTGTATTTAGAAATGAAGGTCTTGATACTAAGCACAACCCAGAATTTACTGAACTTGAAACTTATGCAGCTTACTGGGACTTCCATGATGTAATGGATGAGGCAGAAGGAATTATTAGAGCAGCTGCTAAAGTTGTTTCACCAGATGGTAAGATTACTTACCAAGGAACTGATATTGACTTAGGTAAGCCATTCCGCCGTGTTCACATGGTTGATTTAATCAAGGAAAAGACTGGTGTTGACTTCTGGAAGCCAATGACTATTGAAGAAGCAAGAAAAGTTGCTGATGAACACAACGTTCACTATGAAAGCTACTGGAAGGTTGGTCACATTATTAATGCCTTCTTTGAAGAATTCGGTGAAGGATCAATTGTTCAACCTACTTTTGTTTATGGACACCCAGTAGAAGTATCACCACTTGCTAAGAAGAATGCTGATGATCCAAGATTTACTGATCGTTTTGAAATCTTCATTATGGGTGCAGAATATGGTAATGCATTCTCAGAATTAAATGATCCAGATGATCAACGTCATCGTTTCGAAGACCAAATGGCTGAAAGAGAAGCTGGTAACGATGAAGCAGATATGATTGATGAGGATTACCTTCGTGCTATGGAATTCGGTATGCCTCCTACAGGTGGTTTGGGTATTGGTATTGATCGTTTGGTAATGCTTTTAACTGATGCTCCTGCTATTCGTGATGTCTTACTCTTCCCAACAATGCGTCCTGAAAAGGTGGAAAGTGTTGAAGCTGAAGTTCAAGAAGATTTGAAGAATAAAAAGAATAAATAATTTTTTAAATAGACTGTCGTAGAGGACGGTCTATTTTTTTATATTTTTTTCAAAAAAATGCTTGCAATAAAAAGATGTTTTGATATACTAATAAATGTACCGCGGAAGTAGTTCAGTGGTAGAACATCACCTTGCCATGGTGGGGGTCGCGGGTTCGAATCCCGTCTTCCGCTTCAGTATAAAAGACTCACCGAAGCGTGAGTCTTTTTTGTTATTCGGGATGTGGCTC
>CAMFQH010000027.1:0-12915 GCA_945980025.1 uncultured Lactobacillus sp. | reverse complement strand
TGAAAAAACGCAGTATGACACAGCTATCTTTGCTGGCGGTTGTTTTTGGTGCATGGTTGCTCCTTTCGATACATATCCTGGTGTCATAAAGGTCGAATCAGGTTATACCGGTGGAGTCGTGCCTAACCCTACTTACGAACAAGTTTGTACGGGATTAACTGGGCATACTGAGGCGGTTCGCATTACTTATGATCCAAATAAACTATCTTATGAGGATTTAGTTAATATTTATTGGCAAGTTACTGATCCAACTGATGCTATGGGACAGTTTCAAGATCGCGGCAGTCAATATCAACCAGTTATTTACTATAATTCACCTGAACAAAAAGAAATTGCTGAACAATCACGTAAATCTTTAGCAGATTCAAATAAATTTTCAGATCCAATTGTAACCCGTATTGAACCAGCAAAGCCTTTCTATTTGGCTGAAGATTACCATCAAGATTTCTATAAAAAAGATCCAGCTCGGTATGCTTTAGAAGAGGCCGGAGGGAGAGAACAATTTATCAAAAAACATTGGAAAAAATAGACTTGTTTTTAACTATAAATATCTTTACACTAGATACGTTATGAACATAGTAAAAGAGGAAAATTATGAGTACATTAGAAAGGCTTTCGCGGCGTCATATCTTAATTTCGAAGTTATCAGCAGCTTTATTTTATGCTTTAGCCGTTGCTATCGCCTTAAATTTTTTCTGGCAACCTGGTAAAATTTATGCTTCTGGAATTACTGGTTTTGCCCAAATTTTACAGTCTGTATCAGAACGATATTTGCCATTTACATTAGCAACATCGGTAATGTATTTTGTACTAAATATCCCATTATTTATTTTAGGATGGTTTAAAATTGGCCACCGTTTTACGATTTTTACTTTGGTTGCAGTTTTATTAGCATCTATCATGATGAAAATTATTGCTCCAATTAAGATGAGCTATGATCCAATTATTTGTGCAATTTTTGGTGGGGTAATTAATGGTGTTGGTACTGGGATAGCTTTAAAATCAGGTATCTCTACCGGTGGATTAGATGTCTTAGGGATTATTTTACGAAAGAAAACTGCTAAAAGTTTTGGTCAAATAAATATCTTTTTTAACCTAATTATCGTAATCTGTGCCGGTTTTGTATTTGGATGGACTCGAGCTCTATATACGGCTTTGAACATCTTTGTCAATGGTAAGGTAATAGATGCTGTCTATAATCAACATCAAAAGATGCAGGTATTAATCGTAACCGAACATCCTAAACATATTATTGATGGAATTCAGGCTAAGATGCATCGTGGGATTACGATTTTGCATGATGCAGAGGGTGCATATAGTCATACTGAAAAGACAGTTTTATTAATGGTAATTGATAAATATGATATGTATGACATTTATAATATTGTCTTAAATAATGATCCGTATGCCTTCATGAGTTTAAGCGAAGTTTCGAAGGTATATGGAAGATTCAAGGAACAGACGCCAGTTTAGATGTTACTAGAAAACGATTATTTCACTTTATATAACAAAGGAAATGGTCGTTTTTCTTTAAAAATATTTTTATGTAGGGAATCTAAGATGGAAAATCGTTTTAAAAGTGTTTTTGATATCATTGGTCCAGTTATGATTGGACCCTCTAGTTCACATACAGCTGGTGCAGTAGCAATTGGCAGAGAAGGAAATAAGCTTTTTGGAGGAATTCCTAAAAAGGTTACTGTTCATTATTATGGTTCTTTTGCTCAGACTCATCGTGGCCATGGTACTGATTATGCAATTGCAGCCGGGATTTTGGGCTTTACTACTTCTGACTTACGAGTACCAAAAGCTCCAGAAATTGCACGTAAGCGGGGTATTGATATTAGATTTGTAGAGGAAAAGGGAGAAAGCCCGATTCATCACCCCAATACAGCGATTTTGGATATGACTGATGGTCATAAAAAAGTTCAGTTGGCAGGCTGTTCTATTGGTGGTGGAGCAATCGAAATTCGACGCCTAGTAATCCATGATATTGTGGTTGAGCCAAGCGGTACGTTACCAATTGTTTTATTGATTGACCCAGAAAGAAAAATAAAAAATCAAAGATCCTTAACTTCCTTTTTACAACAAAAGGCACCCTTTAATGAGAGCAGAATATATAAAAGTCCTGACTATTACATCTATGAATATGATATTCAAAACTATTTTAAGCCTTCTTTAATTGGAGAACTCAAGAAAAAATATAAAAACATTGTTTGTTTATGAAATGAGAAACTAATGTACAATCATATTAAAGAAATTGTTGCAGATGCTGAAAAAACAGAAAAACCTATTTCAGAATTAATAATTGAACAAGAATGCAAATTATCAGGTCTATCCAGAGAAAAAGTATGGAATAAAATGAAATATAATCTTGAAACCATGTGTGCTGCGGTTAGTAAGGGAAGTACTGGTAAAGGAGTATTTTCTCATACTGGCTTAACGGGCGGTGAAGCGATTAAAATAAAGAATTATCGTGAAAAAGGGCATACTCTTTCTGGTGATTTTATGATGGAAGCCGTGCAAAATGCCGTAGCGACAAATGAAGTAAATGCTGCGATGGGCGTCATTTGTGCAACCCCAACAGCTGGCTCTTCTGGCACACTTCCAGGTATTTTATTTATGCTTGAAAAAAAGCTCGACTTAAATGAAGAGCAAATGATTCGCTTTCTCTTTACTGCAGGAGGAATGGGATTGATTATTGGAAATAATGCGGAAATTGCTGGCGCAACCGGTGGATGCCAAGCAGAAGTGGGGTCGGCTTCCGCAATGGGTGCAGCAGCGGCTGTAGAAATAGCTGGTGGTACGCCCGCGCAAAGCTCCCAAGCTTTAGCGATTGCGATGTCTAATTTATTGGGACTAGTATGTGATCCAATTGCGGGACTAGTAGAAGTACCCTGCGTAAAAAGAAATGCAATTGGAGCAGGCAACGCACTAATTGCTGCTGATATGGCATTAGCTGGATGTACTAGTGTTATCCCAGCTGATGAGTGTATTGAAGCAATGAAAAAAGTAGGCCATCAAATGCCAGTAGCATTAAGAGAAACTGGTATTGGAGGATTAGCAGGCACTCCAACAGGACAGGCTATTAAGGCTAGAATTTTTGGAAAAGATGTTTAAAATGCGCACTAGTGAAGAAATTAAACAAAATATTATTAATCAACTAGCAACTGTCATAGACCCGGAGTTAGGGGTAGATATTGTTAATCTAGGACTAGTTTACGAGCTTGACTTAGATGAAGATGGAATTTGTCTAATTAATATGACTTTAACCACTCCAGCTTGTCCTTTAACAGAAGTATTAATTGAATTGGTTACTGCAGCAGTTATGAAGGTTCCTGAAGTTAAAAATGTTGATGTTGAGTTTGTTTGGTATCCAGTTTGGAGTCCAGAAAAGATGAGTGATCAAGCTAAAAAATATTTTGGATATGACGAAAAATAAATAGAGGCATAAAAAAAGATCTTTCAAAATTTAATGAAAGATCTTTTTAAAATGTTTAATTTTATTTGTTACTTAGCGTAGTCATCAATACCGAGGTGTTCTAAAATTAGTGCTGCTGTTTCTTCAATTGAACGATGAGCAACGTTAATTACATAGCAGCCAAGTTTCTTATAAAGTTTATTAGCTGCCTCAAGTTCTGCATTGATAGAATCCATATTAGAATAAGTTGTATCTGGATTTAAGCCATAGGCTATCATTCTTTGACGTCTGATTTCATTTAAAACGGATGGATCATTTGTTAAACCAATGATTTTCTTAGGATTAATCTTATAGATCTCATCTGGAATATGGGTTTGAGGTACAAGTGGTAAATTAGCGACCTTAAGATTCTTGTTAGCTAAGAATAAAGAAAGTGGAGTCTTAGAAGTTCTAGAAACACCAAGTAAAACAACGTCAGCTTCTAAGAAACCTTTTGGATCTTTTCCGTCATCATACATAACAGCAAATTCCATTGCAGAAATTCTATCAAAGTAATTTTGACCCATGTGGTGAACAGCACCGATTTCATGTTTAGGTTCTTCACCAGTTAAAGCATGAATGTTATCAATTACGCCAGAAAGTAAGTCGACGTATTTCATATTATGTTCACGTGCAAATTTAATTACAGCCAATTGTTCATCTTCGTGAATCAAGGTAAAGGCAATTAATACGTTTTCAAATTCTGTGATTTCACTAAAAACTTTTTCTAGCTTTTCTCGATTTGTAATAAAAGGATAGCGACGGTAGTTAAATTTAACGTTTGGATATTGAACTGCCCCAGCTTGGACCATATTGAAAGCTGTATCACCAACAGAGTCCGAGATAATAATTAAATTAACAATTTTTTGATTTTCTTTTTTTTCTTCAGTCATATATTTCACCTCATTAATTATCTAAATTATACCAAAATAAGTAAGAAAAATGTTAATCGACTATTGACCGTTTTTTCTCGTTTAGCTATAATTTAACTATATTGTTGTGGCACATATTTGTGTGCCAAGAAATGGAAGGAGGGATCTCACATGGCTAAGACAATCGTTCACGAAAACGAGTCTATTGATGATGCTCTTCGTCGTTTCAAACGTTCCGTTTCTAGAAGTGGTACCTTGCAAGAATACCGCAAGCGTGAATTCTACGAAAAACCAAGCGTTAAGAGAAAGTTAAAATCCGAAGCTGCTCGTAAGCGTAGACATTATTAATATAGAAAAAGCTCCTGGTAGAAAATTCTTCTATCAAGAGCTTTTTTTATATAAAAAGTTTAAAATAGACTGTGTAAGTTTTGATTAAAGAGGAGAATTAAATACAATGTCACTAAATGATACTTTAATGCAAGATATGAAAACAGCTATGAAAGCCAAAGATAAGGAAGCTTTAACTACAATTCGCTCGCTTAAGGCTGCAGTAATGAATTATAAAATTAAAGTGGGACATGATCTAACTAGTGATGATGAATTAACAGTTTTGTCTAGCGCTCTTAAACAACGAAAAGAATCTTTAGAAGAATTTACTAAGGCTGGCAGAGATGATTTAATTAATCAAACAAAGAATGAAATGAAATTAATTGAAAAATACATGCCAAAGCAAATGTCTAAGGAAGAACTTGAAGAAACTGTTGAAGAAACAATTAAAGAAGTTGGAGCAAGTTCTAAAAAAGACTTTGGTAAAGTTATGCAAGCTTTAATGCCAAAAATTAAGGGTAAGGCTGATGGTAAAGCAGCTTCTTCAATTGTTGGTAAAAAGCTTAACTAATAGCTTTTATTAAACGGAGGATTTTAAGTGGGACAAACTACTATAGAAGCAACATTTACACCAACTAAACCAGAAACAATCATGAATTTAGTTGGAATTAACGATGCAAATTTGCGTTTAATTGAAGAATCTTATGATGTGCAGGTAACTGATACTGGTAGTGAAATCGAAGTAACCGGAGAAGAAAGCATTGTTAAGAAAATTATGCAAATTTTTACTGCTTTGGATAAGGTTGTTACCCGTGGAGTTACTATTACTGCAACTGATGTTGTTAGCGCAATTAAGATGGCAGATAAGGGAACTTTAGAATTTTTTGGAGAATTATATAATAAAATTCTAATTAGGGATGCTAAAGGTCGTCCAGTTCGCGTTAAGAATATGGGACAAAAATGCTATATTGAAGCTATTCAAAAATATGATGTCGTTTTTGGAATTGGGCCAGCTGGTACAGGAAAGACTTTTCTAGCCGTAGTTATGGCGATTGCGGCCTTTAAAAAAGGAGAAGTGTCCCGGATTATTTTGACTAGACCAGCGGTAGAAGCAGGCGAATCATTAGGATTTCTTCCAGGTGATTTAAAAGAAAAAGTTGATCCATATTTAAGACCAATCTATGATTCTTTATATGCTATTTTAGGTGTAGAGCCAACCAACCGTTTAATGGAACGTGGAGTTATTGAAGTAGCTCCTCTAGCATATATGCGTGGTAGAACTTTGGATGATGCTTTTGTAATTCTAGACGAAGCGCAAAATACAACACAGGCACAAATGAAGATGTTTTTAACAAGATTAGGATTTAATTCTAAAATGGTTGTCAATGGAGACCAGACTCAAATTGACTTACCAGGAAAAGCAAAGAGTGGATTATTACAAGCTGAACATATTTTACAGAATATTGAGCAAGTAAAATTCATTAACTTTACTTTTAATGATGTTGTTCGTCATCCCGTTGTGGCCAAAATTGTTAGAGCATATGAAGAAGAGGGACACTAAGAGTTGAATAATTTAGATATTTCTTTTAATGATGAAGTTAATTTCTTAAAAGATAGCGATAAAGATTGGATTCCATGGATTAGCGACTTATTATTATCAGCAAAAAAAGAGATTCATAAAGAGAATACTCAAGAAATGAGTATTAACTTTGTTTCTTCCAAAAAAATCCATGAAATTAATAAGAAATACCGTGGCAAAGATCGTCCAACTGATGTAATCTCTTTTGCAATTGAAGATGGATTAGATGAAGACTTTATGAGTGCTTTTAGTGACGATCCTGATTTTGTAGAAGATATTGGGGATTTATTTCTTTGCCCTGAAGTTATCAAAAGACATAGTGTAGAGTATGAAACTGGATTTAATCGGGAGTTTGGTTATACACTAGTTCATGGATACCTTCACTTAAATGGTTATGATCATATCGAAGATGATGAAGCCAAGATTATGTTTGGTATCCAAGGTAAAGTTTTACGTGAATATGGACTTCCGCTTCATCCTGATCAAGAAAATCATGGAAAGCAAATTCACTAAAACTTAAATAAAAAGGATGTAACAATGATGGATGAAAAAAAAGACTTTAAATCAGGTTTTGTAGCTTTAATTGGTAGACCTAATGTTGGTAAATCAACTCTCTTGAATTATTTAGTGGGGCAAAAAGTGGCAATTATGTCACCACAACCACAAACCACTAGAAATAAAATTTCAGGTATTTATACTGATGATCAGGAGCAAATAGTTTTTATTGATACTCCTGGGATTCATAAGCCAAAAAATAAATTAGATGACTTTATGGATAAGTCAAGTTACTCTGCTTTAGATGAAGTAGATGTGGTTTTATTTATGGTTGAACCTGAACCAGCAGGTAAGGGAGACCAATATATTGCTGAACTTCTTAAGAAAATTAAAAAGCCTGTATTTTTAGTGATAAATAAGATTGATAAAGTCCACCCAGATGAGTTATTATCTATTATAGATTCATATAAGAATCTAGGCGATTTTGCTGAAATTGTTCCAATTTCTGCTTCACAAGGAAATAATGTTTCCGAGTTGATTAAAACAATTGCTAAATATTTGCCAGAAGGTCCGCAATTTTATGATGCAGACCAATTGACTGACCGTCCAGAATATTTTATTGTAGCTGAATTAATTCGCGAGCAGGTTTTGAAGCTCACTCATGAAGAAGTTCCGCATGCTACGGCCGTGGTAGTTGACCGAATGCGGGATCATGAAGGTGGCAAGCTTCAAGTTGAGGCTACAATTTATGTTGAGCGTCCCGGTCAAAAGGGCATTATTATCGGCAAGAAAGGTCAAATGTTGAAGCAGATTGGAATTGCTGCACGTCAGGAAATTGAAGCTTTATTAGGTGAAAAGGTTAATTTACGCCTATGGGTTAAGGTTCAAAAGAATTGGCGTTCTGATCCTGCCTTTCTTAAATCCATTGGCTACAACGCTAAGGAATTAAGATAGATGGCACGTGAACTTTGTGAAGTTCAAGGATTAATTTTTAAAAGAAAAAAATATAAAGAAGCTGATGTTTTAACCAAGATCATGACTAAAGATCATGGTATTTTTACAATTGATGTAAGAGGAGCACTGAGACCAAAGTCCAGATTAGGAGCTGCAACCCTTAACTTCTCTTATGGAAAGTATATTGTAAATACAAATTGGAAGGGAATCAGTACGCTGCGGACTTTCAAGGATGTAAAGCAGCTGGACCAGTTATATTTAGATTTAACTAAGAATGCGTATTCGAGTTATGTTTTAGACTTGCTTGACCATGCTTTTGTTGAGTATAAAGATATTGGAAGTTTTTATAATTTGATTATGAAAGCGCTGCTGAAGATAAATTCAGGAGAAGATGCGGCAATTATTACTCAGATGGTACAACTGAAGTTGCTTAATGCATATGGAGTAGCGCCACAATTAGATCGTTGTCTAATTTGTGGTAAAGTACAAGGTGTGTTTGACTACTCGATGGAATTAGGTGGAATTATTTGTAGTGATCACTTTAATAGTGTCAGTCAAAGGATGCATCTAGATCCTAAAGTAGTAGCCTTGATTCGTACTCTAGCTTTAGTTGATATTGATCGTTTAGGGAAAATAAAAATTAATCCGCAATTAAAAAAGGACTCTGGCAAGGTGATCGATCGGATGTACGTTAACTATCTGGATCTTAATTTAAAAACTAAAAAATTTCTTGATGAATTGGCGCTTTTTTAGCTGTTGACTTTTTATATTCGTTTAAAGACTAGTGAGGTTTTCTTACTAGTCTTTTTTTATAAAAGATGATAAAATAGATACGTATTTTGACAACTATAAAGGAATAGAAAAGTACCAATACAGCGAGTGCAGAATGGTGGAAGTGCATTTGGGAAAAGGCACCTTTTAGTCAAAGTTGTTAATTAAGGGCAGGAAGAATATTTTCCTGAATTAGGGTGGAACCGCGAAGTAAATCGTCCCTATGCAATTTTTGCATAGGCTTTTTTTATGCCTATGTTGTGAGGAGAGAGATAGATGTCAGAAAAACTGAATATCCAGGATATGATTTTTAAATTGGAACAGTTCTGGGCCTCTAAAGGTTGTATGATTATGCCTTCATATGATGAACAAAAAGGTGCCGGGACAATGAGTCCATATACATTTTTACGTGCTGTTGGACCAGAACCTTGGGCAGCTTGTTATGTTGAACCTTCAAGAAGACCTGCCGATGGTCGATATGGTGATAACCCTAATCGTTTATACCAACACCACCAATTCCAAGTAGTTATTAAGCCTGCACCAAAGGACATTCAACAATACTATTTAGATAGTTTAAGAGTATTAGGTATTGAACCTCTTGAACACGATATTCGATTTGTTGAAGATAACTGGGCAAACCCATCTATGGGTTGTGCTGGTGTTGGTTGGGAAGTATGGCTTGATGGAATGGAAGTTTCTCAATTTACTTACTTCCAAGTAGTTGGGGAACTTGATGTTAAACCAACTATGAGTGAAATTACTTATGGTGTAGAACGTCTTGCTTCTTACATTCAAGATGTAAACTCAGTCTTTGATCTTGAATGGGGCGATGGAGTTAAGTATCGTGATATCTTCAAGCAACCAGAATATGAACATTCTAAGTATGCTTTTGAAGAAAGTGATCAAGAACAATTGCTTAAGTTCTTCGATATTTACGAAGCTACTGCTAAACGTTTGTTGAGTCAAAATCTAATTCATCCAGCTTACGATTACATCTTAAAATGTAGTCATACCTTTAACTTGCTTGATGCACGTGGTGCAGTTTCAGTTACTGAAAGAGCTGGGTACTTATCAAGAATTAGAAACTTAGCTCATCTTGCTGCTAAGGGATTTGTTGAAGAGCGTGAAAAACGTGGCTTCCCATTATTAAAGCACCAAGAAGAAACTAAGAAAGCGGGGCAAAACAATGACTAAAGATTATTTATTTGAAATTGGCACTGAAGAAATGCCAGCTCACGTTGTTTCTAAAAGTGTTAAGCAATTAGCTGATCGTACTAAAAAGTATTTAAAGGAAAATGGTTTATCCTTTAAAGATATTAAGACTTATTCAACTCCACGTCGTTTAACGATTTTAGTTGAAGATTTAGCTGAAAAACAAGAAGATATTGATGAAGTGAAAAAGGGCCCAGCTAAGAAGATTGCTCAAGATAAAGATGGCAACTGGACAAAAGCTGCTCAAGGATTTGTTCGTGGTCAAGGGATGACTACTGATGACATTTACTTTGAAGAGCTTAAGGGCACTGAATATGCTTATGTTCATGTTCAAAAAGAAGGTAAAAAAGCTTCCGATATCTTAATGGGAATGAGTGATATTGTTAAAGCAATGACCTTCCCAACTAAGATGCGCTGGGGTAGCTACGACTTCGAATTTGTTCGTCCAATTCATTGGATGGTTTCTTTACTTGGTAGCGAAGTAGTGCCAGTTAAGTTACTAGATGTAGTAGCTGGTCGTAAAACTCAAGGTCATCGTTTCTTAGGTGACAGTGTTGTATTAGCTAACGCTGATGATTATGAAGAAGCATTAAAGAGCCAATACGTAGTTGCTAATGCTGATGAACGTAAGGGTATGATTCTTAACCAAATTCAAGAACTCGTTGCTCAACATAACTGGAAAGTTAATATTGACAAGGGTTTACTTGAAGAAGTTACTAATTTAGTTGAATATCCAACTGTATTTGCTGGTTCTTTTGATGAAAAATACTTGAACATTCCTGATGAAGTATTAATTACTTCAATGAAGGATAATCAAAGATATTTTGAAGTCTATGATGAAAACGGCAAATTAATTAATCACTTCATTTCAGTTAGAAATGGAAATAGTGAATACTTAGACAATGTCATCGCTGGTAATGAAAAAGTTCTTGTTGCTCGTTTAGATGATGCTCAATTCTTCTATGATGAAGATAAGAAGTACCCACTAGCTCACTTCGTTGATAAGCTTAAGAATGTTTCTTTCCATGATAAGATTGGTTCAGTAGCTGAACATATGGCACGTGTTCAAATTATTGGTGATTACCTTGGTAAGAAGTTTAATGTTTCAGATACTGAAATGAAAGACTTTGACCGAGTTAGTGATATCTACAAATTTGACCTTGTTACTTCAATGGTCGGTGAATTTGCTGAATTACAAGGTGTCATGGGAATGCACTATGCACGCTTAATTGGTGAAGATGAAAATGTTAGTGTAGCAATTAAAGAAAGCTATATGCCAACTAGTGCTGAAGGTGAATTACCAAGTACTACTGTCGGTTCGTTACTTTCAATTGCAGATAAACTTGATACAATCATTTCCTTCTTCGGTGCAGGTATGATTCCATCTTCATCTAATGACCCATATGCATTAAGAAGAAACGCATACGGAATTGTAAGAATCTTATTGAACGAAGGTTGGTCACTTCCTATTAAAGATGTTTTACCAGAATTGATTCAATTACTATCAGGTAAGACCGCAGCTAAGTTACCTAAGGATGCTGAAGCTGAAAATGAAATTGCCGACTTTATTCGTGATCGTGTAAAGCAACAATTACAAGTTGAAAAGTACGACTATGATGTAATTGACGCTGTTCTTGCGTCTAGTCAACAAGATCCAATTCAAATTTTGGCTGCTGCTAAGACCTTGCAAATGCACCATGATGATGCTGACTTTAAGCCAGTAGTTGAAAGTTTGACTAGAATTACTAATATTTTGAAGAAAGCAAAATATAGAAATGCTAATGACATTGATGAAAGTCTTTTCCAAGATGTTAGTGAAGAAGAATTATATGCTGGTGTAAATGCATTAGAGGAAAATACTGATTTGAGTATTGCCGATCTTTATAAAGGCTTTGTAGAATTACAACCGGTAATTAATAATTACTTCGAAGGTAATATGATTCTTGATAAGGATGAAAAGGTAAAGAATAATCGTTTGGCTCAATTATTAAAGGTTAATAACTTAGCTGATCGAATGGGTGACTTAAGTAAATTAGTAATTAAATAATAATTGATTGGGATGATCCATTGATGGCAGGACGTATTCCTGAACAATTTATCGATGAAGTTAGAAACTCTATCGATATTGTGGATGTAATAAGTCAATATGTCTCTTTAGAAAAAAAAGGTAAAGATTATTTAGGACTTTGCCCCTTCCATCAAGAAAAAACACCTTCTTTTACTGTTAATGAAGGAAAACAGTTTTTTAAGTGCTTTGGATGTGGTAAAGGCGGAAACGTATTTAAATTCTTAATGTATCAGGATCATCTAACTTTTCCTGAAAGTGTAAGAAAAGTTGCTGAATTGGCCCATCTTCATATGCCAGAAGGCTACGGCGAAACGGTAAAGCCACTTAGCCCGTTAAAGAAGATGTATCGGCAAGCAACAGAATTTTACCAACATATTTTGCTAACCACTAAAGTTGGTGAAAGAGCACTTGAATATGCTCAAAAACGTGAATTAACCAGTGACCTATTAGAGCATTTTAAGGTGGGCTATGCACCTGATAACGATGCGATTTTGTTGACTTATCTTCGTCAAGAAGGTTATACAGATGATGAACTGCGAGAAAGTGGTTTATTTGTAGAGTCGCAAGATGGACAATTATTTGATCGTTTCCGTGATCGATTAATGTTTCCTTTAGGGGATGAATCAGGTTATACAGTAGGATTTTCTGGTCGACGAATTAGTAATGATAAAACTATTGCTAAATATATGAATAGCCCAGAAACCAAAATTTTTAATAAATCTAAATTACTGTTTCACTTTGCTGAAGCAAAAAAAGCGGCAAGAAGTGAAAAACATTTAATTCTTTACGAAGGATATATGGATGTAATTGCTGCTTATAAGGCTGGTATTAAGTCTGGTGTTGCTTCGATGGGAACAAGCTTAACTACGGAACAAGTATATATGCTGAGACGAATCACTCCCAATATCTTAATTAACTATGATGGAGATCCGCCCGGCATTCATGCTGCTGAAAGAGCAACGAAGTTATTTGGGCAAGTACAGGGATTCAATTTAGGAATAATTGTTTTACCCGAAAATCTCGATCCAGATGAGTATGTAAAGAAATATGGAGTCGAAAAGTATCAAGCAGAGGTTGCTGGTGCACTTAGCTCGATGGATTTTCTACTTGAAAGATTAGCTAATCAATATAATTTACATAATGATCGAGAGAAGCTAGGATATATTACGGCTAGTGTACA
>CAMFQH010000026.1:0-13053 GCA_945980025.1 uncultured Lactobacillus sp. | reverse complement strand
TGATGTCCAAAATGTTTATCCTTACATTGAAGGAGCAAATAAGTCAGGTTTCCAAATTGTGATTCCGACTCAAGAAAATATGCTCCACAAAGTAGTTAAAATTATTAACCGATTAACGGATGATCCAGCTGGCAATGGTAATTATATTGATATTGTATCTGGACCGGTTTCTATTCTTTCAGGAGCTCAAACTGAAGGCCGTAAAACGACTACCTACAATGATAATGGACAAATTGTTGCGGTTTATAATGATGCGGAGGTTATTAGTCAACTTCCGGAATTACCAACTGGTTGTGAAATTACGGCAGTAACAATGATGTTACGTTACGCAGGCTATGATGTTAATAAGGTACAGCTTGCTAATATCATGCCACGAAGCAATAATGGAGACTATGGATTTGTAGGTAATCCGTTTAGCCCAAGTGGATGGTGGATTTTCCCAACTGGAATTGCACCAGTAGTTGACCGTTTCGTTGGTCATCATGAAATTATGACAGGTGCATCGATGCAACGTATTCAAGATAAATTAAAGCAAGGACATCTAGTAGTTGCATGGGTTGCAAATGTCAATGGATTTGTAAATCATGCATTGGCATTAACTGGTTATGATGCAGGTCGCTTATTCTACAATAATCCTTGGACGGGAAGAAAAGAAAGCATGACGTATGGTGAATTTTACCAACACTGGAATGCTGATAGACAACGAGCAATTAGTTATTAAGATTAACTTTAATTAGTGGCGCAAATAATCAAGATGGTTTACAATAAGTGCATAAGATACATGATCCTAAACGGAGGAATTAATTAAATGAAAATTAAACGACTTTTACTAAGCAGTTCTGTATTATTAATGACCACTTTAGGCTTAGCTGGTTGTGCAAGCAGTACAAATAAATCTGCTTCTAGTGACAGTTCGTCTAAAGAGACGACCTCAAAAGTTACTGAGAGTCGCAAAAGTTCTGCAAAAGCTAAAGATTCAACTAAATCAAGTAGCAAAAAGAATGCCGCTTCATCTAAAGTTAGTGATGATGATGTAGCCAAGATTGATTCTAATAGTAGTTCAAATACTACTTCTCAAAATGCAAGTTCATCTAAGGCGACGAGTTCATCACGGTCTTCTGCTACAAGTACGACAAAGTCATCTACTTCTAGTCAACAATCTTCAAGTAATAAGGCTAATCAAAGCAGCGAAATTCAACTTGGCTTAAGTGACGTTGCCGTTTGGACAGATGAAAATGGCGTTACTCACCATGTGGATAGTGATGGAATGGATCGACAAACAACGAGCGGTAGTGATCAAATCACTTATAATGATTGGTCAGGTAGTTTACCAAGCAATGCAAAGGTTGTTCAAGCTCACTAATCTCTCAAAAAAGAATGTAATGAAAAAGTTATTAAATTCATTGCATTCTTTTTTATTGTCTAGAATTTTAATTTATATAATTGCATGCTAAAATGAATTGGTTCACAAAAATTATAGGAGATTAACAAATGGAACAGAAAAAACATTTTAAATTATATAAAAGTGGAAAGCAATGGATAACAGCTGCAATTGCAACGATTGCAGTATCCACTGGAATAATTTTAGGGGGGGTGGCACAAGCTGATACTACAGACGCTGCTGATAATCAGTCAGTTGCTACTCAACCTATTTCTGACCAACAAGCAAACAATAATAGTAATAACAATAAACAAACACAAACCTTAAAAACTTTTACTACTGAGTCTGTTGCGGAAATAAATCATTCCCAAGAATCTGTTAGTAATAAAGATACCCCTTCTAAAGAACCAGCAACTTTAAAAGTTACCCCCAGTCAAACTCAAAGCTATGATCAAAATGATAATGGTAGTTATGGAAATTTCGATTCTATCGAAGTGAATAATAATCAATTACATGTTACTGGATGGCAAGCTACGAATCAGGCGGCTGCATATGGTAATCAAAACCGATTTTTAATTGTAATTGGTCATAATGATAAAGGTGAGCAGGCCGAACTAGGCCGGATAAAATTGAACAATCAAACTATTGTTCAACGTCCAGATGTTAAAAATGTTCATAATGTCTATAATGCTGAAAATTCTGGTTTTGATGCAAAAATAAAATTAGATACTAATAAACTAAATACCTATCGAAATGCAATTCAAATTGTTAGTCGTTATAGCGGGTCTGCTGATGGTAACAGTCAGTTTGTAGATTATGTCTCCGCCCCAGTCATTTTTGATCGCCAAAATTATGCTTGGCTAGATGAAATGGGAGTTGTTAATAATCAACTTCATGTAACAGGATGGAATGCTACTAATAAAGCACTAGGCAAAGATAATCATTATATTATTTTGTTTGATCGGACTCTTGGCCATGAAATTACTCGTAAAAAAGTAAATAGTATTTCTCGGATTGATGTTGCGGAAGCTTATCCTCAAGTTATTAATGCTGAGCAATCTGGTTTTACGGCTGATTTTTCTTTAGATAATCTTGACTTAACTCATGAATTGCAAATTATTAGTCGTTACAGTGATGCAGATAACGGAGAAGGAAATTATGTTAGCTATTGGCTTGCACCTCAACGTTTGTTACCACAGGAAGCAGCTAATCAAGGATATATTGATCAATTTAATATAAGCAAAAATGGGAAAGTAACCGTTACAGGGTGGCATGCTAGTGATGTTGCTACTGTTGAAAATAATCGTTTCTTAATTCTTTTTGATCAAACGGCAGGTCATCAAATTGCTTCAACTAAAATAAGTAATGTTACTCGTCCAGACGTTGCCCAAGCATATCCTAATATTAAAGGTGCGTTAGATTCAGGCTTTAATGCAACGTTTGATGTTAATCCAGCAGATATTGTTTTTGGACACCAATATTCTATAGTTAGCCGTTATTCTACAGATTCAAATGGTAATGGAAATGATGGAAAAAGAACAGATTTTTGGTCTCCATCAATTGTTCTTAATCAATCTGCTAATGCTATTGATCAACTTTATTTAACTAATAATGGTATTCATGTAACAGGATGGATGGCTAGTGATGCCTCAGCCACCCAAAATCATCCATATATCTTAGTAATGAATAATGGAAAAGAAATTACGCGTAAAGCCGTTCAACTAAGTACTCGTTCAGATGTTGCTAAAGTTTATCCTTCAATCTTTAATAGCGAGAACAGTGGATTTAACACAACAATTAATTTACCTAAAGAAATTGATCTATCCCAGCTTAAAGACGTTCAAATTCTTTTAAGATTTAGTGCGGCCGATGATGGTAATCCTACTGCTACATTACCGGTAACAGATCAATGGAGTAATAAATACGATCTAACTGCTAATCAAGGAAGCTTTGATTATGTTAAAGTCAATGGTAATACGGTTGAAGTCCAGGGGTGGCATGCCAGCAACTTATCATATGGAAAACCATATCAATATATTATAGTTCTTCAAAATGGAAGAGAAATTGGCCGTTCCATTGTAATGGGTTCAGAAGGTAATTTAGTTCGCCCAGATGTAGAACGTGTATTTCCAGGTATTTTGAATAGTGGACAATCTGGATTCCAAAGTTCAGTAGTGCTAAATACAGACTTAAAAAATACTGCTATTCAATTGATTCATCGATTTACTGATGATCCGGTAGGAAATGGTAATTACATTGATATTAATTCGCCAGTATATGTTGTAAAGGATAACTATCAAACAAGTGGAAGTTTTAACAGTGATTCTATGCGTGCTAAGCGTGATCTAACCGCTCAGCGAATTGCTCAAAAATTGATGCAACAACAAGGGATTAGTGTTCTCTATGATTGGACTAATCAAAATAATAACTATCAAGAATTAACTATTCATGACATTGCCCAAGAACTTGCTCAAGGTGATGTAAATAATGATAGTAAAGTAATTAATGAAAAGCTTCATAATAATGCTTTGCTTGATGGTAATGTTATTTCAACAGCAATCTATGATTTACCACAAATGATGGATTATAATCAACTTGCTGATAATTTTATCAATAATTTACCGACTAACATGACACTAAACAATAGTGTAGTAGGAGTGGGAGTAGCAAATAATAAATTAGCGATTGTTTTATTTAAACCAGGCGAACAAGCACTAACTGAGAAGGCTACTTCTAATTTAATTGGACAAGTCGCTGAAACATACAAAAATGCTGGTGTAACAGTTGACGTAGAGAACGGACTTCAAACGGGAGCAGAAATCAGCACAACCGATTTAGGTGAAGCGTTTAAGCAAGTAAGCCCGATGTTATTAACTGGTGAAAAGGGAACAGTGATCAGTTATGATACCCTTAAGACGATTTTTGCGGCACTCCCTGGAAATTCAACTGCTCTTGAAGGAAGCAAGAATTACTATAATAATAACGATGCTTACCATTACCAATTCTGGCTTGCTGGTCAAACTGCTGATGATAAACTCAACAAGTTCTTAGCACTCAATAAGAATGTCAAATATGGTGATCAATTAAAAGTTGCGTATACTGCTACGCTTGTCTATGGTTCTGAAACTGGTTCGCAGACAGAAAATGTTAATATGACACCAACGAGTAAAAAAACTGCTGATGAGGTTGCATTGGCTTATCAAAATGGAACAGAGACTGGTGCACGCTATGAAACAGTTAAAGTGGATCCAATCCCAAACATGAAACAAGATACGATTCGTGGAGTAGACGTTTCAAGCTACCTAGCTTTAGTTAAAAATGGGGTTCAATTCTATGACTTTGATGGACAACCAGCTGACTTAATGAAGGTCCTTGCTGATGCGGGTGTTAACTACATTCGTATCCGGATGTGGGTTGACCCATATAATGCTGCTGGGGAATCGTATGGTGGTGGAATTGATGACGAAGCAACTGTTTTACAGATTGCAGAAAATGCTAAAAAGTATGGAATGAAGGTACTTTTAGGATTACATTATTCTGATTTCTGGGCCGATCCCGCTACACAATTAGTTCCAAAGCAATGGAAAAACCTTGATGATAAAGATCTTAATGATGAAATATATCTCTATACTAAGAAATTAGTAAATGATTTTACAAAGGCTGGGGTTAATATTGACATGGCCCAACTTGGTAATGAAATTACAAAGGGAATTCTCGGTGTTCGCAATGAAGCCGAAGATGTCAATGTTTGGCAAACAGAACCACAAGTTAGCCGGATGATAAGTTACATTAGTTCT
Organism: uncultured Lactobacillus sp.; assembly: GCA_945980025.1. GTDB lineage: Bacteria > Bacillota > Bacilli > Lactobacillales > Lactobacillaceae > Lactobacillus. Next base: position 7,875 of record CAMFQH010000026.1, on the reverse strand, counting down.
GCTTCTCGGGCATTCCGAGAAAGCAGTCCAGATACTCAATTAGCAATTCATATTGAGACACCGGATATGCACAATTATGATATGATCATGAATGCCTTGCAAACACATAATGTTGATTATGATGTTCTTGGGTCTTCTTACTATCCATTTTGGGGATGGGGTGGCAATAATCCTGATAATATTGCTAATGTAGAGAAAATGGTTAAAGACAAGTATGGTAAAAAGTTTATGATTGCGGAAAGCGGTTGGCCATTTACTTTGGAAAATGCTGATGGAACTCCTAATAATGTTAGCTGGGATCCTGGTCATTATGCTGTAAGTCCTCAAGGTCAAGTTGATGAAATTGGCGCAATGTATAAAGCAATTTTAAGCAACGATAATGGTCTAGGAGCATTTTACTGGGAGCCAGCCTGGATTCCGGTAAAAGCTGGTTGGAATAACTGGGAGTATAATAAGTTAATGGGGGATGTCCAAGGCACTGGCTGGGCATCAATTAATGCGCGTGGCTATTACCCTGATTCAAAGATCATGTATGAAGGAAAACCAGCTTCAGGTGGAACTTCTTGGGATAATAATACTCTCTTTGATGATCATGGTTACCCACTTCAATCATTAATGATGTATAAAGGATTTTTAAATGGTTATGTTTCTTCTGCAAATGTTACAAGTTCCCTCAACGCTAAGATTAATGCCGTGTATAAAGCAGATGGGGTTAATTTAACAAATCCATTAAAGATTGGCGACACTTTAGAGTTAAATAATGTATTAAATCAAGAAGGCCAACAGTTATTAAATGGGACTCAGAATACTAGTATTAGTGAAGCATCCTTAAAGGCTATTTTCAACGATCTTCAAGATGGCTTTAAGAGCGAGAATTATGTTGATGAAGCTGGTAATAAATATCATTATGAATTTTGGTTAGATGGTAACAATACTGCGGAAAAACTTAGTAATTTTCTTAAAGCTAATCAAAATGCTAAATATGGTGTTCCATTAACAGTTAATTATAGTGCGACACTTGTTGCTGATAAGCAGGTTGAAACAGTTACATCTCCAGTAAATGCAACTGTTTCTGAAGTATGGGGAATTGATGGAGTATCGATTGATCATCCACTTAAAACAGGCGATTCATTGCCGGCAGAGGATTTAGCGACTCTTCAGAAAACCGTTGCTGCTGCTTTAACTGGTGAGAAAGGCACAGTAATAAACGCACAGTCATTTAACAATCTTGCAAAAGTACTGCCAGGAACATATGGGACAACTGGGGCACTCTCTGGACAAAAAATTTACACATTAAAAGATGGTAATCAATATCATTATGAATATTGGTTAACGACTGCCAGTTTACAAGCTGCTAACCAAGGCGCTAAATATGGGGATCCAATTAATCTTACGTATTCAGCTTCATTAAAATGGATTGATCCATCAAACAAATAATTGATTAGAGAAAAAGTGGTTCAAAGGAAAAATCTTAGAACTGCTTTTTTTATTACAGAAACTTTACTGAAAGATTACAAAAATACTTAAATAGTCTTAAATTATGATAAATATTTCAAAGCTTCACAAACACTGTAGTAATGTAGTATCATACAAAAGTATGTAAAAGTTATGATATGGAGAGAACAATGAAAAAATATGATTATTTAGTAGTAGGTGCAGGCCTTTTTGGGGCGACTTTTGCCTATGAAGCCGCTAAACGTGGTAAGCGTGTAAAAGTGATTGAAAAGCGAGACCATATTGCTGGTAATATCTACACTAAGGAAGTAGATGGCATTCAAGTGCATCAATATGGGGCCCATATTTTCCATACGTCTAATAAGGAAGTGTGGGATTATGTAAACCAGTTTGCAGAATTCAATCGATATACAAATAGTCCAGTGGCTAACTACAAAGGACAAATGTATAACCTACCATTTAACATGAATACTTTTAGTCAAATGTGGGGTGTGCGGACACCGGCGGAAGCAATGGCAAAAATCAATGAGCAACGCCAAGAGATGGCAGGTAAAGAACCACAGAATTTGGAAGAGCAAGCTATTTCCTTAATCGGTCGCGATATCTATGAAAAGCTCATCAAAGGTTATACTGAAAAACAATGGGGACAAAAGGCAACTGAATTGCCAGCCTTTATCATTCGGCGTCTGCCAGTGCGATTAGTTTACGATAACAACTACTTTAATGACACCTATCAAGGAATTCCGGTTGGTGGTTACACCCAGATTGTTGAAAAAATGTTAGACAGTGATTTGATTGATGTTGAAACTGGAGTCGACTTCTTTGATAAGAAGGATGAATACCTTAAAGATTATCCAAAGATTGTCTTTACCGGGATGATTGACCAATTCTTTGACTACCAGTTAGGTGAATTACAATACCGTAGTTTACGCTTTGAAACTGAGGAAAAGAATATTGGCAATTATCAAGGTAACGCGGTAATTAACTATACTGATGCAGAAACACCATATACCCGGATTATTGAACATAAGCACTTTGAATTCGGTAAGGGTGATAAGGATAAGACGGTGATTACCCGTGAATATCCGGCTGACTGGCATCGGGGTGATGAACCATATTACCCAATTAATAATCAACGGAACAACGAACTTTATAAGCAATATGCGAAGTTAGCGAGCGAAGAGGCTAATAATGTGATCTTCGGTGGTCGTTTAGGTCAATATCGTTACTACAACATGGATCAAGTATTACACGCAGCTTTGACAGCTGTTAACAAGGAGTTTGATTAGTAGCCATGAAGGTTATTAAGAATTATTTGTATAATGTTGTCTATCAAATATTATTACTGTTAGTACCGTTAATTACTGTTCCTTATATTTCACGTGTACTGGGACCGGAACTTGTAGGTATCAATTCTTATACAAACAGTTGGATGACCTTCTTTATGCTTGTTGGGCAAATGGGAATTGCACTTTATGGTAATCGTGAAGTTGCCTATCATCGTGAAAATCCTATTGAACGTTCAAAAATATTTTGGGGAATCGAATTGTTGCAAGTGATAACTATCACTTGTGCCTTAATAGCTTATCTAGGAGCTGTATTACTCTTCAGTACAACTTTTAAAGAATATTTTTTACTTCAATCTTTTTGGATTATTGCCGCTGGTGTAGATGTATCATGGTATTTTATGGGCGTTGAAAATTTTCAGCGGATTGTTTTCCGTAATATGCTTGTTAAGTTGGCTTCAGTTGCTTTAATTTTTTTAGTAGTTAAAGGTAATAATGATTTAGGTAAATATATCGCGTTGCTTGGTTTATCAAATTTAGTAGGTAATCTGACCTTATGGCCGTATTTAAAAGATGAAATTAAATGGGTTCCAATTAGTACGTGGCATCCTTTTCGGCATTTTTATCCAGCTTTATTATTATTTGTTCCAACAATTACTACTCAAGTATATCTGGTTGTTAACCGATTAATGTTGGGGCGAATGTCAACGCAAAGTCAATTAGGTCAATTTCAATATACAGATCAAATTATTAAAGTTATTTTAGCTGTTGTAACTGCTTCAGGCCAAGTAATGTTACCGCATATTGCTAATAAATTTTCTAAGGGTGATGTTAAAGGAATTCGTGATAGCCTTTATAATTCTTTTGATTTTATTACGGCGATAGCGATTCCAATGATGTTTGGAATTATGGCAATCGCCAAGCAATTTGCACCATGGTTCTTAGGAAAGCAGTTTAATGATGCTGGGATCCTAATGATGATTGAAGCACCGGTGATTTTGTTTATTGGTTGGAGTAATGTTACAGGAACACAGTATTTAATGCCAATTAATCGGACTAAAGAGTATACAGTTTCTGTCACTGTCGGTGCAGTTATTAATGTTATTGCAAACTTATTTTTAATTGCATTATGGGGAGCACGTGGGGCAACTCTAGCTACTGATATTTCTGAATTTGCAGTGGCAGCAGTACAGTTAGTTTATATTCGACAAACAATCAGTAGAAGAAAACTTTTTGGTCAAATGTGGAAGTATTTATTAAGTGGAGGAATTATGTTCATTATTACTTATCGGTTGGCAATGATTATGAATATGACAATTCCTAATTTAGCAATTGAAGTTATAATAGGAGCTGTCATTTATATAATAGGAATATTTATATTACGAGCTCCAGTTATTAATCAAGCAATAGCATTAATCAATTCACGAAAAGCAAAAAGAGAGTGATGGTAGTATAAACGATGACACAGGAAAAAGTTGCAATTTTAATGTCAACCTATAATGGTGAGAAATATCTGACGGAGCAAATAGAATCAATACAAAAGCAGACTAATAATAATTGGCATTTGTATATTCGAGATGATGGCTCTACTGACAAAACTCCAATCATTCTTAGTGACTTCGCTAAAGATGATAAACGAATTACTTTTTTTAATAGAGAACACATTTGTAATTTAGGTGTAGTAAAATCTTTTATGGATCTTTTAGCAAATATTGATGCTGATCTCTATATGTTTTCTGATCAAGATGATGTTTGGAAAAAAGACAAAATTCAGCGTGCACTAACTTTAATAAAAAAAGAAAAATACCTTGAAATACCGATCTGTTTACATACGGAACTGCAAATTGTCAATAATAATTTAGAGACAATTGAATTAATGAAACGAGGACGTGTATGGTCTGATTTTCAACATTTTTTATTTGGAAATTGTGTTACCGGGTGTACGGTAATGATTAACCAGAAGCTTAAAGAAAAATTACGGATCAATTCCGTGAATTGGGATAAAGTAGCAATGCACGATTGGTGGTTTGCTGAAATTGCGGCTGCTTTTGGTAAAGTAATTTATGATTCAACTCCAACAATACTGTATCGTCAACATATTGACAATGTTGTGGGAGGAAGTGATAGTCAAGCTCCTCAGCAATTGATTCGTAGGTTTTTCAACCTCTCAGGAGAACTTGATGGGTTTTTATTAATGACTAAAATGGCGAATGAATTTCAGCGACTTTACAATGGTGAAATAACTGGAAAGAATGCTGAGTATCTCAAAGCATATGCAAACTTAAGTAAGGATAGTAGCTTTACCAATAATTTGAAGCTGGCGCTAAAGTTGCCACCAGTTCGTTCTCATCTGCGAGGACAGTTAATGTTAGACTATTTAATGATACGTTATCCTAGTAAATTCCTTTATACTAAATAAAAAGATAGGTGAACAAAATGGCAGTGGCAAGTACGCCGTTAATTACAGTTATCGTTCCAATTTATAATGTGGAAAATTATCTAAAAAAATGCTTAAATTCGATAATTAATCAGCAATACAAAAAACTTGAAATTCTTTTAATTGATGATGGGTCAACAGATTTATCTGGTAAAATTGCGGATGAATATGCTGTTAAAGACAATCGTATTAAGGTAGTTCATAAAGAAAATGGCGGTCTTTCGGATGCCCGTAATTACGGGCTAAAAATTATGACCGGGGAATATGTAACCTTCATCGATTCGGATGATTATGTAACCGAAGATTATATTTCATATATGTATGGATTGCTGGAGAAAACTAATTTTAAGGCTTCACTAGCTCTTTGCTCACTGATTAATGTCTATAGTAGTACTGATCGCTTACAAGATAATGGTAATCAGACAGAAGTAGTCTTATCTGGTAAAAAATGCATTGAAATGATGTGTTATCATGATTTAGTTGATACATGTGCCTACGCGAAGTTAGGTAAGAGAGAATTATATACTAATGATTTCTTCCCAAAAGGAAAGCTTTTTGAAGATATTGGTTCGACCTATAAGCTGTTTTTACAATGTGATAAGGTAGCTTGTGGTTTTAAGGGCAAATATTACTATGTTATTCGGCCAAATTCTATTGTTACCTCTGGATTCAGTTCAAAAAAATTAGAACTTTTAGCGATGACTGACCAAATGGCACAAGCTGTAGTTACTACTTATCCTGATTTACAAAAAGCAGTCCTAAGAAGGCAAGTATATGCACGATTTAGCACCCTAAACCAGACACTTCACAGTGAAAATGCACGACAGGACCAGCAAATGCTAATTAATTATATTCGAAAAAATAAAAAGGCATTTTTACAAGATTCTAAAGCTCCGCGACGTGATAAATTAGCATATCGCCTACTCCAACTAGGATTGCCATTTTATCGCTTTGCTTGGTTAACTTATGAGAAACGTAAGGGAGAATAATAATGAAAACATCAGTAGTAATGTCAACTTATAATGGTGAAGAATACATAATTGAACAGTTAGACTCTCTGCGTAATCAGTCTAGGCCAGCGGATGAGGTGCTTATTGCTGATGATTGTTCAACTGACAATACGGTCGATATAGTAAGGAATTACATCAAAAAAAACAACTTAACTACATGGAAACTGGTTGTTAACAAGCAAAATAAAGGTTGGCGACGTAATTTTATGGAAGCCATGTGGAGCACTTCTGGTGACCTAGTTTTTCCTTGTGATCAGGATGATATCTGGCGCCTAGACAAAATTGAGATTATGACTAAGTTAATGGGTGACAATTCTCAAATTCAATTATTGACTTCAAATTATTGTGAGTTTTTTGAGAATGGCAAAGTGAGGACCAATCCTTGGAAAAACGACCAGCAATTAAGACAAATTCAATTAAAGCCAAACTATTTATTAGTTGACTCACCCGGCTGTACCTACTGTATTCGTAGGGGATTACTTAACTTAAGCAAGAAATATTGGAAATCAGAATACCCACACGATGCATTACTATGGCGTATGGGACTGATGAGTAATGGTGTATATGCATACACAGATGACCTAATTAGATGGCGCAATCATAAAAAGAGTGCCTTTGCTAAGGAGAGTAAGAAGTTAAAGTCAGTGGAAGCTAAAAAGGAATGGATTAGGATCTCGTCAAAATTTAATGATGAGTCAATGCAAAAATTGATTAAGCATGATATTGATGGTGATACTTCTTATCAACAGAAAGTTATCGATAAGAATAGCAATTGGCTCTCAAAGAGAATGAAGTTCTACAAAACAGGCAACCTTTTGCGTGGAGTTGCCTTACTATCGAGTATTAATTGTTATCCACGATTACGACAATACTTGGGTGACTGGTATTTAATTTGTTTGAAAAAGTAAAGGAAGGTAGAGGATGGCTATAAAAAAGTTTCAGAATGTAACTATTTCTGGTAGAAAGATTTATTACTTTGCTTTCCTGTATTATTATGTGATTTCATTTTTGCGTTTTACGACATTTACTCCAGTTATTTCAATAAATTTATTAAGTCGATTATCTTATTTGGCAGTTTTGTTATTATTAGTAAAAATTTATGTATTTGATGAGCTGAAATTAAAAAAATTGCTTGTTTATTCAATAATTATTTTGTTGGCGTTTATTAGTTGGCGTCATACTCAGGCAGTTGATATTTTAGCTTATACGTTATTTGTTTTAGGAGCTAAGGGTGTAGATTTTCGTGTAATTATTAATTACTTTTTTAAAATTGGAATAATTATGCTGTTGTTGACCATAATTTATTCTCAAATTGGTGTTATTAGAGGTTCTGTATATATTCGAGACCATTTTTCTCGGCACTCACTAGGTATTAATTATCCGACCGACTTTGCTGCACACGTTTGCTCATTAATATTTGCTTATTTTTATTTATACTTTAAGCAGGTATCTTGGCGTTCTTATCTTAGTATAATTGTAATTAGTATCGCATTATATTTATTAACTCAAGCAAGACTTGACGTAATTGTCAGTTTGCTAACGATTCCGGTGATGGTTATTGCCAAGAGAGCCTATGCTGGAAAGGCATTAAGCCGAGATATTGCATCGTTTTATTGGATCGCTGCGCCAGTTTTATCGTATGTTACAGTAATTTCAGCAATTTTTTATAATTCTAATAATTATATAT
>CAMFQH010000025.1:0-13192 GCA_945980025.1 uncultured Lactobacillus sp. | reverse complement strand
CTTTACTTTATTTTAGTTGTAATTGTTTCAATTTATACTGCAATTAAAAACAAAAACATTTCAGTGGGTAAGACATTTGGAATGTTATGGCACTATTTAGCAGCATCATCTATTGTTTGGTACGTTGGTCTCTTAATTTTGCTTTTACTATAAAAATTTCCCCCACTTTTTTAATAAACCTTAAACTGTCCTTAATCATGATGATGAGGGCATTTTTTGTTGGATAAAATTATAATTATCATAAAATAACGTAATATATAAATAAAAAGTGCAAAACTTGTGGTAGAAAGTGGGGAAGTGTGGTAAATTATTCATTGGAAAGGGGGCTAGACCATGTTCATGGGCGAGTATCATCATAATCTCGACAGCAAAGGCCGGCTAATTATACCAGCCAAATTTAGAGTTGAGATTGGTGATAAGATGATATTTACTCGTGGAATGGAAGGCTGTATTTTTGGCTATCCAATTGAAGAATGGCAAAAAATTGAGGCTAAGTTAGCCAAACTTCCACTGACTAAGAGAAGTGCACGTAAGTTTACGCGACTTTTCTACTCAGGTGCGATGGAGAGTGAGTTTGACAAGCAAGGACGTGTTAATCTGACCATGACACTGAAAGAGCATGCCGCACTCATTAAGGAATGTGTAATTGTTGGTGTTTCCAATAGAATTGAGATTTGGTCAGCAGAACGCTGGAATGATTTCTCAGAGGAAGCCAACGAAAACTATGACGATATCGCAGAAGACTTGGATGACATCGAGTTATAAAATTATGAAATTCAAGCATAAAAGCGTGCTTTTGCACGAAACAATAGACAATTTAAATCCAAAAGATGGTGGTCTTTATGTAGACGCAACTTTTGGTGGTGGTGGTCACGCCCGATATCTACTCAGTAAGTTAAATAAGGGTACTGTGATTGGATTTGATCAAGATGAGTATGCAATTTCTATGGCAAAAGAGAGTTTTGCCAAGGAGTTACAGGTAGGAGCAGAACCTCGATTAATGTTGGTTCATGATAACTTCTGTCATTTGAAAGAAAATCTGGTAGAGCTGGGGATTTCAGATGGAATAGATGGTATTTATTACGATCTCGGAGTTTCGTCTCCACAGTTTGATCAACCTGAACGGGGTTTTTCTTATCGTTTCGATGCTCGATTAGATATGAGGATGGACCAAAGCCAAGAGTTAGATGCTTATACAATGGTAAACACGTGGTCACAAAAAGAATTAAGTGACGTTTTGTATAAGTATGGAGATGAAAAGTTTTCTCGTCAGATTGCTAGAAAAATAGTTGATCGAAGAAAAGAGAAGCCAATTGTAAATACTTTTGATTTAGTAGATGTGATTAAGGATGCCATTCCAGCATATGCACGACGAAGTGGGGGACATCCTGCGAAGAAGAGCTTTCAAGCTATTCGAGTTGCAGTTAACAATGAATTAGAGGTATTACAAGAATCTCTTGAAGAAGCAATTAAGCTATTGAAACCAGGTGGTCGAATTAGTGTAATTACTTTTCAGTCTCATGAAGATAAAATCGTCAAAAAGATATTTAAAAAGTATTCTGAAGTCGAAATACCACGGGGAATGCCTATGGTACCGGCTGACAGTAAACCAACATTGCGATTGATTAGTCGCAAACCTATCATGGCAAGTAGCGATGAGTTAGAGGAAAATAATCGCTCACACAGTGCCAAGTTAAGGGTTGCAGAGAAATTATAATTTTTAGTTAATATTTAAGGAGAAAAAGATGGCTGATAGCTCAGCAAGAAATTTAAATTATCAACAAAGTCAACAGCAGACTGAGCAGCCAAAGAAAGCAATTGTTCTTAATCCTAAAAGCGTTCCTTGGACAGCATTTGAAAAAAGTTTAGTCGTTCTAGGTTCACTCATTACATTAGGTTTAATGATTTTATTGGTTTCAGCTAGCATTTCCGCTACTAGTGCTCAACATAAATTAGCAAATGTTGAGCAAACAATAATTTCTCAAAAAAGTCATAACACTGATCTTCGTCAGAAGATTGGTGAATTAACGTCAACTACTAGAATTAATAAAATTGCCCGTGATCAAGGCTTGCACTTGGTTGAGAGTAACATTAGGAATGTCCGTTAATGAAAAAGTTTAATAACTTAAATAGAAATAGATCCAAAGCCCACGGCTACCGCTTTACGGTGGGGAGAATCCTCCAGCTAGTCTTGGCTTTGGTTTTTCTTGTATTTATAGGTAGATTTTTATATATAGGGATTTCAAATCAGGTTGCTGGCGAAAACCTAAATAAGCGTGTAAATCAGATTTATAGGCGAAATGAGGTTTTAAAAGCAACCCGAGGAACAATTTATGATAAAAATGGTTTAACTCTTGCTGAAGATGCGCATGTCTTTACTGTATATGCCATCTTAGATAAGAGTTCAATTGATTATCATAATAAGCCAATGTATGTTACGAATAAACGCAAAACAGCACAAAAGTTGGCTGAAGTACTTCCTTTAAGTGAAGAAAAAATATATTCATATTTGACTCCGAAGCATAAGGCTTTCCAGGTTGAATTTGGTTCAGCTGGAACAGGTTTAACTTTATCTCAAAAGGAAAAAATTGAAGAGATGAAGTTGCCAGGAATTAAATTTATCGAAACTCCATCTAGACTTTATCCCAATGGAAACTTTGCTTCTCACATTATTGGTTTGGCACAACCCCAAAAGAATCAAGGAAATAGTACTTTAGTTGGTACGATGGGAATTGAAGCATACTTTGACAAGCAATTAGCCGGTAAAGATGGGTATCGCGAAGCTTTTGTAGATGCAGAAAATTATCAATTGCCTAATAGTCAAAAGAATGCACGTGCTACAAAAGATGGAGACAACATTTATTTGACACTTGATTCACGATTGCAAACCTACTTAGAGGTTTTAATGTCGCAAGTGCAAGATAAATATAAGCCAAAAGCTTTAACAGCAGTTGTAGAAGATATTAAAACTGGTAAAATTCTGGCTGCTTCTCAGCGTCCTACCTTTAATCCTCAAACTAAAAAGGGATTAGATACATCATGGCGAAATATGTTAGTGCAGGATTCCTATGAACCGGGATCAGTTTTCAAAGTTTTAACTTATTCAAGTGCAATTGAAAGCGGTCATTACAATCCTAATGAACAATTCAAGTCTGGAGCAGTCACTGTTCAGGGCTCAACAATTCATGACTGGAACAATAGTGGGTGGGGAATCATTCCGTTTAGCCAAGCCTTTCCTCATTCCAGTAATGTTGGTTTTGTAAAAATTGAACAAAAGATGGGTTCAAAAACTTGGAAAGAATATTTGAATAAATACCGAATCGGTAAAAAGACAGGCGTAACGCTTCCTGGAGAAACCGCAGGTATTTTAAACTTTTCTACTCCGTTGAATCAGGCTGTTACTGCATTTGGACAAGGGGTTACTGTTAATGCAATGCAAATGATGCAAGCATATAGTACCTTGGCCAATAATGGTCAGATGGTAAAACCTCAATTTGTCGAAAAAATAGTTTCACCTTCTGGTAAAGTAGTAGAAAAGTTTCACCGTACAAAAGTCGGAACACCTATTTATTCTGCTAAAACAGCTAAAACTGTTCTAAAAGGAATGCAAGATGTTGTAAACGCATCTTACGGTACTGGTGCAGCTTATAAAATGCCAGGAAAGAGCATCGCTGTAAAAACTGGTACGGCACAAATAGCTGGACCTCATGGTGGATATTTGACTGGGGATAATAATTATATTTTCTCAGTAGTTGGGGTAACACCTGCTAATAACCCTCGTTATTGTGTTTATTTAACCATGAAGCAGCCACAAAAAATGTCCAAACCAGCTGAAACAATTCTTTCTTCTATTTTTAAACCAATTATGAATCGCTTGATTTCACTTTCTGATTCTTCAGCAAAGGTTAATGAAAAAGTAACCGTCCCCGCTTTAACTGGTAAAAGCGTTGAAAAAGCAAAAGAAGATGCTAATAATGCAGGAGTTTCAGTTGAAGTGATTGGAACTGGAAAGAATGTTAGTCGGCAGTCAGTAGGAGCTGGTGTAAAAGAAGATACCGATACAAAGATTTTCTTGTATACTGGAGGACAAGTTACATGTCCAAATATGGTTGGCTGGAGCGAAGATGAGGTTAATAGCTTCATGACGACAACTGATATTCCAATTACGATTAATGGAAAAGGAAAAGTTACTAAACAGTCTATTCCGGCTGGGAAAGTAATTGATAAAAATAGTAAGCTATCTGTAAACTTAAAATAGTAAAAGTTAAAGGAGTAATACAAAATGCAGTTTTCTTTGATACCGTTCATTAGCAGCTTTGCTCTTACGGTTATCTTCTTACCGTTGTTTATTGGTTTCATGCGAATGAAACATGAAGGACAAGTTATTAGAGATGAAGGCCCTAAGTGGCATGAGAAAAAATCAGGTACACCAACTATGGGTGGAGTGGTCTTTATGCTTGCCGGTGTTATTTCTACCTTATGGGTGTTGATTTGGCAAAAAAATTTAAATAAGACTGCATGGATTTTAATTATTGCTTTCTTAGGATACGGAATTATTGGCTTTTTAGATGATGGAATTAAGCTATATTTCAAACGTAACTTAGGCTTGAGAGCATGGCAAAAATTATTAGGACAAATTATTATTGCAGCTTTAATTATTACACTAGCCTTTAGTGATCATTTTGCCTTTGAATTATATATTCCTTTTGCAGGAATGGTAAGAAATTCCTTCCTATTTAGCTTGTTTGTTCTTTTCTGGTTGGTTGGTTTTTCTAACGCAGTTAACTTATCTGATGGGTTAGATGGATTAGCAACTGGTTTATCCATTATTGCTTATGCTACTTATGCTTGGATAGCTTACCAAGAAAGAAATTGGGTTATCGTTGTATTTACTCTCAGTGTAATTGGTGGTTTAGTAGGTTTCTTCATTTTCAATCATAAGCCAGCTAAAATTTTCATGGGAGATGCAGGTTCATTAGCTTTAGGTGGAGGATTAGCCACTGTATCGATTTTCCTTCATCGTCCGTGGTCATTGCTTTTGATTGGAATTGTTTTTGTATTAGAAACTTTAAGTGTGATCTTACAAGTTATTTCCTTCCAAACTACTGGAAAGAGAATTTTCAAGATGACACCAATCCATCACCATTTCGAAATGCTTGGCTGGTCCGAATGGAAGGTTGATATTGTATTTTGGATTGTTGGTTTAATTGGAAGTATTATTTATTTAATTATCTGGGGTTAATTTTAAAATGAAAAAAATTAAAACATACGAAAATAAAAATATTTTGATTTTAGGCTTAGGAAAAAGTGGTTTTTCTGTTGGTAAGCTTCTTTTAAAGCTTGGCGCTAAGCTGACTTTAAATGATAAAAAAGATTTGTCTAACGATGATCGTGCTGCTGAATTAGACAAGTTAGGAGTTAGAGTTATTTCTGGATACCATCCAGTAGAGATTTTTGATGAGGAAAAATTTGATTATCTTGTTAAAAACCCCGGAATTCCTTATGAAAATCCAATGGTAGAGAAGGCAGAGAAGTTAGATATTCCAGTTATTACCGAACCTGAAATTGCACTTAATGTCAGTGAAGCACCATATGTTTGTGTTACTGGCTCAAATGGAAAGACAACTACGGTCATGCTTACCCAAAGAATTATGGATCATAATTTATCTAAAAATGGTGGTCATGCTTATGCAGTTGGTAATATTGGTGTTCCAATTTCAGAAGTTGTTGAAAAAGCAACTTCTAAAGATCTCCTAGTAGTAGAAATGTCTAGTTTCCAATTACTTGGGGTAACTGATATTAAGCCTAAAGTAGCTGCCATTGTTGATATTTATAATAATGTTCACCTTGACTACCATAAGACTTTTGACAATTATGTTGAAGCTAAGCTTAAAATTACTCAATCTCAAGATCAAGATGATTATTTCATTGCTAACTTTGATCAAAAGAATATTTTAGAAAAAGAGCTTGATAAGACAAAAGCTAAGGTTCAGACATTTTCGGAAACAGATAAAACTGCCGACTATTTTATTGGTGATGAATATCTTGAAAGCAAAGACGATCATCACATTATGAAGATCAGCGATATCAAGATCCCAGGTATTCATAACCAACAAAATTGTTTAGTAGCCATTGCCATTTCTAAATTAATGGGTGCAGATGATAGTGACATTCAATATGCATTAAGTACTTTTACTGGTGCGACTCACCGTTTGCAATATGTAATGACTTATAATGATCGTAAAATTTATAACGATTCAAAATCAACGAATATTGAAGCTGCTACTGTAGCTATTCCATCATTTAAAGAGCCTGAAGTTTTGATTGCGGGTGGATTAGATCGTGGATTCATGTTTGATTCACTAGTTCCACTATTTAAAAAGCATGTAAAATCAATTGTACTTTATGGTGAAACTAAATATCTTTTAGCTGATGCCGCTCGTAAAGCGGGTATTAAAGATATCGTAATTGTTAATACTTTACAAGAAGCTGTTCCGCGAGCATATGAATTAAGTGAAGCAGGAGATGTTATTTTGTTTTCACCGGCATGTGCATCTTGGGATCAATTTAACACTTTTGAAGAACGTGGAGACTTTTTTGTAAAATTTATTAAGGAATTAAAGACTAAATAAAAATGAGAGTAATTTTTTCTGGTGGCGGAACTGGTGGCCACATATATCCAATTATGGCGTTAATTGAACGTTTGAAAGAACGTAAGTTAGTTACAAATGATGAAATTTTGTTTGTTGGGACTGATCGAGGATTAGAATCGAAGATTGTTCCTGCGGCAGGAGTTCCTTTTAAGACTTTAAAAATTAAAGGATTTGATCGAAAACATCCCCTAAAGAATTTCGAAACAATCGAATTATTTATTAAAGCTACAAAAGAAGCAAAACAAATTATTAAGAACTTTAAACCTGATGTAGTCGTTGGAACTGGTGGATATGTATCAGGTGCCATAGTTTATGAGGCAGCTAAAATGCATGTTCCAACTATCATTCATGAATCTAATTCAGTAGTTGGACTAGCAAATAAGTTTTTAGCTCATTATGTTGATAAAATTTGTTATACCTTTGATGATGCTGCAAAGCAATTTTCAGAGAAAAAGAAATTAGTAAAAACTGGTAATCCACGCTCACAACAAGTTCTTGGTTTAAATAAAGAAAACATTGATATTGCTAAGAAATGGGATTTAAATCCTAACATGCCAACTGTACTGATTTTTGGTGGCTCACGCGGTGCTTTAGCAATTAATCAAATCGTTGAAAAGTCTTTGCCAGAGCTTGAAACAAAACCATATCAGGTTATTTGGGCAACTGGACAATTGTATTATGGCGATGTTAAGAAAAAATTAGCCGGTAAAGAAGTGAATTCAAATATAAAGATTGTTCCTTATATTGATAATATGCCAGGCTTATTACCACAAGTGACATGCGTTGTAGCACGCTCTGGTGCAACTAGTTTGGCTGAATTTACCGCCCTTGGTGTTCCTGTAATTTTAATACCTAGTCCAAATGTAACGCATAATCATCAAATGAAAAATGCGCTTGATATGGAAAAAGCAGGAGCTGCTTTAGTTATTGCAGAAAATGATTTAAATCCTAATAACTTTGTTTCATCAATCGATCATATTCTACTCGATACAAATTATGCAAAGAAGATGAGTGAAACATCTAAGAAATTAGGTGTTCCAGATGCATCTGATCAAGTAATTTCGGTGATGGAAAGTCTAATTAAAAATAAATAGTGAAAGGGAGTGAGGCATGTGGCTAAAAGAAAAATAACCAAAAAAGATCCTAAAAAAGAATTATCAGGATGGATTGATTATAAAAATAAGACAAACACTAATGAAAAAAGACGGGTCTCTGCCTCACTAACTAAATTGCAAGCTGAACGTCGGCATGCTTTATTGACTCGATTAGGTTTTATAATTTTCTTTTCACTGTGTTGTATTTTAGCTTTAGGATACTATATTTCTCCAAAAGCAAATGTAGCAAGCGTGCAGGTTAAAGGAGCGCCTGAATTAAATAGTAGGCAAGTAGTAAAGACTGTAGGTATTTCTCCTGAAAACAAGGTTGTCTTTTGTCTCCTAAAAGGAAAAGAATACAGTAAAAAACTATCAGCTACTTTCCCAGAAATAGAGAAAGTACAAGTGGGCGTCCAAAAAGCAAATCATTTGATTTTAAATATCAAAGAGCGACCAGTAATCGGATATATTCATGAAGGTGACGGCTATCGCAAAATTTTGGCGACTGGAAAAGTAGGTAGCCAAATTATCGCAAGTAACAAAATTGATAAAAATAAGCCTTTGTTTACTGGATATAATCAAAAAGTCTCTCTTAGCGAAGATATCAAGGTTTATGCCAGTCTTCCACAAAATATCCGTGACCAAGTTAAAATGCTGAGTGGTGAAACACGAAGGCCAACGCAGATTATTTTGGTAATGAAAGATAATAATATAGTTATTGGAAATCTTTCTACCATTAAAGGTAAGATGCGCTACTATGACAAAATTAAAAGTCAGCTAAGAGAACCATCTGTAATTGATTTTGAAATTGGTGCTTATAGTAGACCGCTCACACAGGCAGAAAAAGTCAAATTAGGACTGACTTGATATTAGTGAGAACTTAAACCATATGTTAAAATTTATTGTATAGTTATGTTTTGGGGGCATTACCTTGGATAAAACTGATTTACTTGTAGGCTTGGATATAGGAACAACAAGCGTAAAAGCAGTAGTCGCTGACACTGCATCTAATGAAATGCAAATTATTGGTGCTGCAAATGGTCCTACTAAAGGAATGCGGCATGGAAAAATTGTTGATATTGATCAAACTGCTGAAAGTATTAGTGCTGTTTTAAAGAAAGTAGCGCAAAAAACAAATTCAAAGATTTATCGCGTAGTAACTGGAATTCCAGTTGGATTACTTCAATTAGAAAATGCTGTTGGATTAATTAACATTGAAGAAAATGGCAGAGAAGTTACTGATAATGATGTAAAACGTGTTTTAGTAACTGCTATTGATACAGCATTAAAAGATGGCCGAGAGGCAATTGCTTTCTTACCTAATAAATTTTTAATTGATGGAAAAACTGATGTAGATGATCCAAGAAAAATGATTGCTCATTCACTGGAGGTACACGGTATATTATTGACGGCACCTAGTGCTGATTTACATAATATTCGCAAGGCTATCGAAAGAGCAGGATATCAGAATAATTTCTTTGTACCTACACCGTTAGCAATTGCAAGTGTTGCTCTTGATGAAGGAGAGAGAACCTTTGGTACAGTTCTTCTGGATCTAGGTGGAGGATCAACTACTGCTACTGTTATTCATGAAAATAAGATTAAGTATGCGACTATTGATTTAGAGGGTGGAATTGATATTACCAATGATATTTCAGTTGTTTTAAATACTTCGAAAAAAGAAGCTGAAAAAATCAAACTACAATTTGGTTATGCAGATCCAAGCTTAACTTCTAGTGATAATCAATTTCCAGTTAATGTAGTGGGTGAAAATGCGCCCAAAATGATTGATGAAGAGTATTTAAGTGAAATAATAAATGCTCGTCTTGATCAAACTTTCAGTCGAATTGGAAAAGGATTAAAATCTCATGATGCCTTCAAGTTGCCAGGTGGAGTTGTGATTACTGGTGGAAGTAGTGCACTCCAGGGAATTGATGACATTGTAAAAGAAGATTTTGGTGTAAAGGCTAGAATTTTTCAACCAGATCAAATGGGACTACGCAATCCAATGTACGCTGCTAGCTATGGAGTAGTAAATTATGCTTATAGTTTGGCTGATATTGATTACTTGGTTAACAGTGTTATTTATGGAAACCAGATTACTTCTCCGGTTTCTAACCAATCTTCGTCTCAAGAAAATATGAAATTTTTCAAAAGACGTCTAACTCCTAGTGAAATGGAGCAGAAAGAAGATTATAATAAGACTAGTGCTACATCAACGGTCTCTACGTCTGAAGAGAATGATGATAATAAGAATAATAAAAAAGGAATCAAAGAATTCTTTAAGAAATTTTTTGATTAAATAAGGTGGTTTAGTAAATGGATTTTACTTTCGATTCTGATGACAACAAAAATGCAGTCATTAAAGTAATCGGTGTTGGTGGTGCCGGTGGTAACGCTGTAAACCGAATGATTGATGAAGGAGTACAAGGAGTTTCCTTTATCGCAGCTAACACGGACGTACAAGCTCTTAATAGTAATAAAGCAGAAAATAAGATTCAACTTGGACCTAAACTTACTCGTGGGTTAGGTGCAGGTTCTCATCCTGAAGTTGGTCAAAAAGCTGCTGAAGAGAGCCAACAAACAATTGAAGACTCTTTAAAGGGCGCTGACATGATCTTTATTACTGCTGGTATGGGTGGTGGTACTGGAACTGGTGCTGCTCCTGTAATTGCAAAGATTGCACGTGAAACTGGAGCGTTAACTGTTGGGGTTGTTACTCGTCCCTTTACATTTGAAGGTCCAAAGCGTTCAAAAAATGCGGCAGAAGGAATTGCTCAATTAAAGCAATATGTTGATACCCTAGTTATCATTGCTAATAATCGTTTATTAGAAATGGTTGATAAGAAGACACCAATGATGGATGCGTTCAAAGAAGCTGACAATGTCCTCCGTCAAGGTGTTCAAGGTATTTCAGACTTAATTACGTCAACTGACTATGTTAACCTTGACTTTGCAGATGTTAAGACTGTAATGGAAAATCAAGGGGCTGCCTTAATGGGAATTGGGCGTGCTAGCGGAGAAAATAGAACAGTTGAAGCTACCAAACTTGCTATTTCATCTCCATTACTTGAAGTATCAATTGATGGGGCAAAGCAAGTCCTACTTAACATTACCGGTGGACCAGATCTAACTTTGTTTGAAGCGCAAGATGCTTCTGATATTGTTTCAAAAGCTGCGGGAGATGGTGTAAATATTATCTTTGGTACGTCAATCAATGCAAACTTAGGTGATGAAGTAGTAGTTACTGTTATTGCAACAGGAATTGACTCAAAGGCTGAGGAAGAAGCTTCAAAACAACCAATGCGTCGCCCTTCACGTCCAGCACGCCAAGAAGTAGTAACTCCAGAACCTACAAAGAGTGAACAACCAGAAGTATCTAAGGCTGCTTCAGTAGATGATACCGAAGTTAAGGTTGCAAATACTATTTCTCACGAAGCTCCTACTCAATCTATTCCTGAAGTAAAAGCAGAAAAGAAAGAATCTCAAGATACTTTACTTGACCCCACAAGCGTTTGGAAGCAAGATAGAAAAGAGAACAATCGTCCACAACCTGTAGAGAATAAAGAAAAAGATGACGATGAATTTGATTCATTTAGTTCAGACGACTCCACTAGTATTTCTCAAATTGAAACTAGTGTAGATGATGAATCAGATAATGATATTCCATTCTTCAAACATCGTCGTCAAGATTAGTATTTGGAGGAAGAGATTATGGCTTTCGATAAATTAGGTAGATTTTTTGGTATCTCTGAAGATGATGAAATGAATGAAGTGCCATATACTGAATCAGAGGAACAGCAAGAAGAAATCCCTCAAACTCAAAAAAATGAGAGAAGAGCAAATGTTGTTTCTATTAATTCTGGTGTTAGTGCTACGAGTAAAATCGTTTTATACGAGCCTCGTGTATATTCTGATGCAAAAGAAGTAGCTCAAAATCTTCTAAATAACAAGGCTGTTATTATTAATTTTGCACGTATGGATGATGAACAGGCACGTAGAATCGTTGATTTTATTACTGGTACTGTTTATGCCTTAAACGGTGAAATTCAACGTGTGGGGGACAAGATCTTCTTAGCAACTCCACCAAAATTTGAAACTGATGGTAAAATTGCTGAATTGGTTGAAAAGAAAGATAAAATGGATTAATGGTATTTTCAATTATAGGCTGGATATTACGCATTATTTCTGATTTATTAAATATCTATAGCTTTCTAATTGTTATCTATACTTTACTAACTTGGATCCCAAGACTACTTGTGACTAAAGTGGGGCGAGTACTAGGGAAAATTGTTGAGCCTTATTTGGAGATATTTGAACGTTTTATTCCTCCAATAGCTGGAATTTCCTTTGCTCCCGTTGTAGCTTTGTTAGTAATTTATTTTGTAAATAATTATGTCCTTTATTGGATAGCAAATATAATTAGGTACGTGTTTATTAGATAAAATGGAAAAAAGACAAGCTAGTAGTTTTTATCAACATTTTGATGAAAGTGAAAGACCGACGGTGGATTATTTCGTCGGTCTTTTTAATCAGTTTTTATTTAAAAATGAACCTATTTTAACTGATTTTCTTAATCCTAGAGAACAATATATTTTTCGAGAAATAGTTGGAGGATATGCACAGTTATACAGCTTTGGTGGCTTTTCGAATGCGGAAAAGAAGCGAATGCTTTTATGTGATTGGAGTGAAGGGTACAAGCCCGATGAATTCAATATTTCGCTTTTAGAAATTGCTTATCCTCAAAAATGGTCTGAACTCACTCATAGTCAAATCTTAGGTGTTTTGACGCACCTAGGAATTGAATTGGATACTTTTGGTGATATTATCAATGATGAAAACGGAAATTGGCAGTTCTTCGTTAAAGCTGAATTGAAAGATTATTTTCTTGAGGAAATTGATCGAATTGGAAGAACAAAAGTGAAATTATCTGAACTGCCCCTATCCAAAGTTTTAGTGCAGGAAGATGATAGCGAAGAAATGACTTCAGTAGCGATCTCACTTCGACTTGATGCTGTTATCAGTGCGATTACGAACTTAAGCAGAAGCCAAGTTAAGAAAATTATTGAAGCGGGAGAAGTGAAATTAAATTGGCATCTTGTAACACAATCTAATATAATTATTTCTGTACAGGATATGCTTAGTATTCGCCATTATGGGAGATATGAGATTATTAATCTTGCCACTACGAAGAAAGGTAAAAAAAGACTTGAAATAAAAGTATGGCAAGCAAAGAAAAGGTGATAATATGACATTAACGCCAATGGATATCCATAATAAGGAGTTTAGTACAAAACTTCGTGGATATGATTCCAAGCAGGTAGATGGTTTTTTAGATCGAATTGTTGATGCATATGGGGATGCACTCGATCAAATTGTTGATTTAAAAAATGAAAATGTTGAACTAAAGAAAAAAGTAGATAAATTTGAAAAGGTTAAAGATTC